>CAMFER010000036.1 GCA_945949485.1 uncultured Clostridium sp.
AAGGTAAGTATAATATATTAAATTTTAAACTTTATTATATTATACAAGGAAATAAAATGAAAAGAATAGTAACAATAAAAACAAGAAATTTAGAAGAAAGTGCAAAAGTTGGTGGATGTGGAGAATGTCAAACATCTTGTCAATCAGCTTGTAAAACATCTTGTGGTGTAGCAAACCAAAAATGTGAAAATGCAAACAAATAATTTTGTATAAAAAAGATAAAAGAATATTATTTAGAATTGCCGAAACCAAAGAGAGATATTTGGACGGCAATTTGTTTTGGAAAGAGGAGTAAAAAATAATGATACATCAATATAAATTAAATGGAGTAAATATCGTACTAGATACTTTTAGTGGAGCTGTTCATGTGGTAGATGACTTAAGTTATGACATAATTGAGCTTTATGATCAAAAGAAAGAAAAAGAAGAAATAGAAAATATAATGCTAGAAAAATATAAAGATGAAGGAATAAATAAAGAAGATATAGAAGAAACTTTTGAGGAAATAGACAAATTAATAAAAGAAGGAAAACTATTTTCTGAAGATGTTTTTGAAAATCAAAATTTAGATTTAAAGAAAAGAGATAATGTTATAAAAGCACTATGTCTTCATGTTGCACATACATGTAACTTGAACTGTGAATATTGCTTTGCAGGACAAGGAAAATATCATGGTGAAGATGCAATAATGAGTTTTGAAACAGGAAAAAAAGCCTTAGATTTTTTAGTTGAGAATTCTGGGACAAGAAAAAATCTAGAAGTAGACTTTTTTGGAGGAGAGCCTTTAGTAAATTTTGATGTTGTTAAAAAATTAGTTGAATATGCAAGAAGTATAGAAAAAGAAAAAAATAAACATTTCAGATTTACTTTAACTACAAATGGAGTTCTTTTAGATGATGATGTAATAGATTTTCTAAATAAAGAAATGAATAATGTAGTATTAAGTTTAGATGGAAGAAAAGAAATAAATGATGCTAAAAGAAAAAGATTAGATGGAACAGGAAGTTATGACATTATAGTACCTAAATTTAAAAACTTCGTCCAAAAAAGAGGAGATAAAGAATACTACATGAGAGGTACTTTTACACGTGATAACCTAGACTTTACAAATGACATATTTCACATGGCAGATTTAGGATTTACAGAATTATCAATGGAACCTGTTGTATCAAAAACTGATACTGATTATGCATTAAGAGAAGAAGATTTAGATACAATATATGAGCAATATGAAATTTTAGCAAAAGAAATGATAAAAAGAAAAAAAGAAGGAAGACCATTTACATTTTATCACTATATGATAGATTTATCAGCAGGGCCTTGTATATATAAAAGAATTACAGGTTGTGGTTCAGGAACAGAATATTTAGCAGTTACACCAAATGGAGATTTTTACCCATGTCACCAATTTGTTGGAGATAAGAAATTTTTAATGGGAAATGTTGATGAAGGTATTACAAATACAAGTTTAAGAGATGAATTTAAACTATGTAATGTATATTCTAGAAAAGAATGTAAAGATTGTTGGGCAAAATTATATTGTAGTGGAGGATGTAGTGCAAATAGTTATCATACAACAGGAAGTATAAACGGAGTATATGATTATGGATGTAAACTATTTAAAAAGAGAATAGAATGTGCAATTATGATAAAAGTTGTAGAAGCAATGGAAGGATTAGATAATTAGTTTTATGAATAATTTATATAATAAATTAAAGAAATATAGTAAGAAGAATGTAATTCCAATGCATATGCCTGGACATAAAAGAAATATAAAGATGCTTTCTAAAAAATTACCATATGATATAGATATTACAGAAATAAATGATTTTGATGATTTACATCATCCAGAAGGAATAATAAAAAATATTCAAGATAAAGCTATCAAATTATATAAAAGCAAAAAAAACTATATATTAGTAAATGGTAGTACATGTGGAATATTAGCAGGAATTAGAGCTGTTATAAAACCACATGATAAAATACTAATATCTAGAAATTGTCATAAATCTGTATATAATGCTATAGAATTAAATTCTTTAATTCCAATATATGTATCACCTAAAATTGATGAATTTGGTATTAATAAAGGAATTGATAAAGAAGATATCAAAAAAGCATTAGAGGAAAATAAAGATATAAAACTAGTAGTAATTACTTCTCCAACTTATGAAGGAGTAATAAGTAATATAAAAGAAATTAGTGAAGTAGTCCATAAATATAATATTCCTTTATTAGTAGATGAAGCTCATGGAGCACATTTGAATTTTGATAAAGAACTTAAAAAATATGAAGCTTTAAATTCAAATGCTGATATAGTAATACAGAGCTTTCATAAAACATTACCATCATTAACTCAAACAGCAATAATTCATATTAATGGAAACATAGTGGATACTAATAAAATAGAAAAAAATATAGCTATATTTGAAACAAGTAGTCCATCATATATATTAATGTCTTCAATAGAAGAATGTATGGATATATTAGAAAATAAAAGTGAAGAATTGTTTTATAAATATAGGTTAAATTTAGATAAATTCTATAAAGATATTAGAGTATTAAAAAATCTAAAAATATTAGGAAATGAAATAGAAAAAGATGATATATATGATAAAGGCAAAATAGTAATAATAACAAAAGATACTAATATTAATGGACAGAAATTAGCAAGTATTTTAAGAGAAAAGTATAAGATAGAAGTAGAAATGGCATATACAAACTATGTTATAGCAATGACAAGTATATGTGATAAAAAGAAAAATTTTAGAAAATTAGCTAAAGCTTTATTAGAAATTGATAAAAATATTAAGCAAATTGCTAAAATAGAAAGAAATTTAGAAGAAACAGATCAAAGTATTCCAGAGAAAAATCTAGAAATATATGAAACTATTGAAAAGAAAAATATAAAAAAAATAGGGTATAAAGAAGCGGAAGGAAAAATATCAAATGAATATATATTTGTATACCCACCAGGAATACCTTTTATAGTGCCGGGAGAGATTATAGGAAAAAAAGAAATTGCAAAATTAGAAAATTTCTTATCAAATGATATAGAAATACGAACAACTTCAAATAGTTTTCCAAAAATAGAAATTATAAACTAAAGAACAAAAGTGAAAATTTTATTAAAATAGTTGTAAAAAAAGGTAAAAATTGATATACTTAAAAAGAATAAAAATAAGTATATCTTTTTTGATATATATAAAGGAGGAAAAGTAAATGAGTGAAGATAACAAAGAAGAGGTTGTAGAATTAGAAGAGGAAATAAAAACTGAAAATGAAGGAATTCAAATATCAAATGACGTTGTAGCTGTAATTGCTGGAGTAGCAGTATCAGAAGTGCAAGGTGTTTACGGTATGGCAGGAGGATTTGCAGGAGGAATTTCTGAAGTATTTAGCGGAAAGAAAAATATGGCAAAAGGAATAAAAGTAGATGTTGAAGGAGATAAAGCTAAGATAGATGTAAATATTATAGTTGAATATGGATCTAGAATTCCAGATGTAGCTTTTGAAATTCAAAACAGAGTTAAAAAATCAGTCGAAAATATGACTGGATTAAAAGTAGAAGAAGTAAATGTTCATGTACAAGGTGTAAATACAGATACAGCTAAAAAAGAAGAAACAGTAGAAGAAAATAGTGATAGTGAATAATAAAATAGTAGATAAAGTAATTGAAAGGAGAAATGAAAGTTATGAAATTTTTAGAAAAAGTTACACTAATAATATATTCTAATATAATGTTAATATTATCAATAATCTTATGCCTATTGGTATTTGGTTGGTTAGATATGGAATTTATGGGAAATATAATAAAAGGGTTTATAGTTGGTGATTTATCAGGAAAAATAATTTTAGGAGTAAGTGTAGTATTCATATTATTATCAATAAAATGCATATTCTTTGATTCAAGTTCAAAAGAAAAAATAAAAGAAAAACAAGGAGTTCTATTAGAAAACGAAGCTGGAAAATTAATGATATCTAAAGAAACTATAGAGAATCTTGTAAATTCAGTGGCATTGAACTTCCAAAGTGCAGAAGATGTTACAACAAGAGTAGAACTTGATAGAGAAAATAATGTAAGGGTATATGTGAATTTGATTATATCTTCAAATGCTATAATAAAAGATTTATCTTCAAACTTACAAGCTAAAATAAAAGAAAAAATTAAGAGAGCAACTGATTTAGAAGTTAAAGAAGTAAATATTACAGTGAAAAAAGTTGCACAAAAAGAAGAAGCAGCAGAATAAAAAATAATACTGGAAAGGAAAGTGATAGAAGATGAATGGATTTAAAGATTTTTGGAATCAATATAAAGGAGCAATTATAGGTATAGCTATTGCAATTTTGATATTAATTACAAGATTACATGATTTAATATTAGCAGTAGTTGTCTTAGTATTGGGAGCTTTTATAGGAAACTATGTACAACAAAATAAAGAAGATGTTAAAGCTAAATTAAAGAGCTTTATTGATAAAATGTAAAATATAAAAGGGGAATAAGAGAATGAACAGATCTACTATGAGAGAGCAAGCTTTTAAATTAATATATAGCTTAGAAATGCAAAAACAAGAAAATTTAGAAAATCAATTAGATTTATATATTGAAGCAAACAATATAGAAAATAATGATGCAATAGAATACATCAAAGATGCAATACTAGGAATAGAAGAAAATAAAGAAAAAATCTTAGCATATATTGAAAAGAACTTGAAATCTGATTGGAAAATAGATAGAATATCAAAAATAGATTTAGCAATTTTAAAACTTGCAATATATGAAATAAAATACAAGAAATTACCATATAAAGTAGTTATTAATGAAGCTGTAGAACTTGCCAAAAAATATGGTGAGGATAATTCAAAAAAATTCGTAAATGGTATATTAGCAAGTATTGTAAAAGAAGAAGAATAGGAAGTAAATTATGAAATATGCAGATTTAGCAATAACAGTTTCAGATTTAAATAAATATATAAAAGATAAAATTGCAGATGATGAATATTTAAATAATGTTTTAGTTAAAGGTGAAATATCTAATTTTAAAAACCATTATACAGGACATATGTATTTTACTTTAAAAGATGAGAATTCTTTAATTAAATGTATATGTTTTAAATCATATGCAAATAGATTAACTTTCATACCAAAAGATGGTATGAAAGTTATGGTGTTTGGAGGAGTTTCAGTATTTGAAAGAGATGGTGTATATCAAATATATGTAAAGGCAATGGAGGAAGATGGTGTAGGAGATTTATATGCTAAATATCAAGAGCTAAAAGAAAATCTTGAAAAACAAGGATTATTTGATGATATCCATAAGAAAAAAATACCGTTAATGCCTAAAGTTATAGGTGTCTTAACTTCAAAAACAGGGTCAGTTATAAAAGATATAATAAATGTTTCAACTAGAAGAAATCCAAACTGCTATATAAGACTATATCCTGTACCAGTACAGGGTGACGGAGCAGCAGTAAAAATAGCAGAAGGAATAGAGTTTATGAATAAAAATAAACTAGCAGATGTAATTATTTTAGCAAGAGGTGGAGGATCATTAGAAGATTTATGGCCTTTTAATGAAGAAATAGTTGCACATAGTATATATAATTCAGAAATTCCAATAATATCAGCTGTAGGACATGAAACAGATTTTACAATAGCAGATTTTGTTGCAGACCTAAGAGCACCAACACCATCTGCTGCAGCTGAACTTGCAGTACCAGATGTATATGAGTTAGAACAAAAAATAAATTCATATAGAGATAGATTAAGAATGGCTCTGATAAAAAAGACAGAAATAATGAGATTAAGATATGAAAAATGCATGTCAAGTCATGTATTTAAAGAGCCAACTAGACGAATTAATGAAAATTATATTCTTTTAGATAAATACATAAAACAATTAGAAAATGAAATAAGTAAGATACAGGAAAGAGAAAAAACGAAATATTTGGAGTTAATTGCAAAACTTGATGCATATAGTCCTTTAAAAACATTATTAAGAGGATATTCAATAACAGAAAAGCAAGGGAAAATTGTAAAAAGTGTTAATGAATTAGAAAAAGATGATATTATAAAAATAAAATTATCAGATGGAAATAAAGAAGCAAAAGTAATGTAGTAAAAAATAATGGGAGAGTATTATGGAAAAAAAAGAACAAAAAAGCTTTGAAGAGCAAATGAAAGAACTAGAAAATATTGTTTTTGAATTAGAAAAAGGCGAACTTAGTTTAGATGATTCTGTTTCGAAGTTTGAAGAAGGAATAAAAATTTCAAAAGAATGTAACAAAACTTTACAAGAAGCTGAAAAGAAAATTAATATATTAATAAACGAAGAAGACAGTATAAAAGAAGAGGAATTTAAAACTGAAGAATAACAAGGAAAGAAAGAGAGAAAGAAAGATGGATGTTTTTACACAATTTGTACAAAATAAATATATATATATGCCATTTCTATTATGGTTTGCAATACAAATATTTAAATTAATATACGATTTAGTAACTACAAAGAAATTTAATTTCAAAAGATTGATGGGAGCAGGGGGAATGCCAAGTTCTCATTCGGCAGTAGTGTGCGTGTTAGCAACTTTAGTTGGAAAATATGAAGGCGTTGATTCAGCAGTTTTTGCAGTAGCTTTTATAATGGCTTTTGTTGTAATGTATGATGCATGTGGAGTGAGGAGAGCAGCTGGAAAACAAGCAGCTTTATTAAATAAATTAGTTGAGACTCCAGGGCTAACAGGAGTTCAAGTGTCTGAAAAACTAGTAGAAGTACTAGGTCATACTCCAGTACAAGTTTTTGTAGGTGCTTTGATTGGAGTTATAGCGGGATTAATAGCATAGAAAACTTGATAAAATATAAAATTAAATAAAAAATATGATAGATAAGTAGGTGGGGAATATGACAGACATAGAGATAGCAAGAAATACAAAATTAGACAATATAGAAGAAATCGCAAAAAAACTAAATATTAGTGAAGATGATATTGAATTATATGGAAAATATAAGGCGAAAATATCAAATGACGTTTATGAAAAGTTATCAAAAAAAGAAAATGGAAAATTAATATTAGTTACTGCAATTAGTCCAACACCATTAGGAGAAGGAAAAACAACAATGTCTATAGCTATTGCAGATGGATTAAGAAAGATTGGAAAAAATTCAATACTTGCATTAAGAGAGCCATCACTTCGGACCAGTTTTTGGAATAAAAGGAGGAGCAACAGGCGGAGGAAAAGTACAAATAGCTCCTATGGAAGATATTAATTTACATTTTACCGGAGATATTCATGCAATAACAGCAGCAAACAACCTACTTTCAAGTTTAATAGACAATCACATATACTTTGGAAATGAATTAGGTTTTGAAAAAGTAGTATGGAAGAGATGTGTAGATTTAAATGATAGACAATTAAGAAAAGTAGAAACAGGACTATCAGAAGAAAAAAATATAGTTCCAAGAGGAGATCAATTTGATATAACAGTAGCATCAGAAATAATGGCAATACTATGCTTATCAGAAGATATAAAAGATTTAAGAAATAGGTTAGGAAATATACTAGTTGGATACAATAAAGAAGGAAATCCAATATATGCTAAACAATTAAAAGCAGAAGGTGCAATGACAGTACTATTAAAAGATGCGATAAAGCCAAATTTAGTACAAACACTAGAACATACTCCAGCAATAGTCCATGGAGGACCTTTTGCAAATATTGCACATGGATGCAATAGTATAATAGCAACTAGAACAGCTATGAAACTAGCAGATTATGTAATAACAGAAGCAGGATTTGGAGCTGATTTGGGAGCAGAAAAATTCTTAGATATAAAATGTAGAAAAGCAGGATTAAAACCTGATGCAGTAGTAATAGTTGCAACAGTAAAAGCTATAAAATACCATGGCGGAGTAGAAAAAGATAAATTACAAGAAGAAAATATAGAAGGACTAGAAAAAGGAATAGATAATTTATATCGCCATATAGATAATCTAAAAAATAAATTTGGTTTAAATGTTATAGTTGCTTTAAATAAATATAATCAAGATACAGATAATGAAATAAATTGGTTAAAGAGCAAATTAGAAGAAAAAAATGTTAAACTAAGCCTTGTTGAAGGATGGGCAAAAGGAGGAGAAGGTGCAATAGATATTGCAAATGAACTTGTAGATTTAGTTGAAGAAAAAGAAGAATTTCAAATGATGTATGAAGATAAAGAAACAATAAAAGATAAGATATTTAAAGTAGCAACTAAAATATATGGAGCAAAGAATGTAAAATATACAGAAGAGGCAGAAGAAGAGATTGAAAAAATAGAGAAATTAGGGTATGGAAATTTGCCAGTATGCATAGCAAAAACACAATATTCATTTTCAGATGACCCAAAAAATCTAGAAGCTAAAAATGAGTATAATATACATGTAAGAAATGTAGAATTGAAAACTGGGGCAGGTTTTGTAGTAGTATTAGCAGGAAAAATCATGACTATGCCAGGACTACCAAGAGTGCCAGCAGCAGAAAGCATAGATATTGATAAAGAAGGAAATATTAAAGGGATTTTTTAGAAAATTTTGGGACAGGTCCAAGTGAGACATTTTGTCTTACTTGGACCTGTCCCAATTTTTCCCAAACCCTTGTTTTTATTTTATAATTATAGTATAATTGAAATGGTTACTTAGAATAAGTATTTTAAATATTATTAATATGTATTTTTGGAGGACAAAATGAACGATAAAATAATTATAAAGGGAGCAAAAGAACATAATTTAAAAAATATAGATTTAGAAATACCAAGAGATAAATTAGTGGTTGTTACTGGTTTATCAGGTTCAGGAAAATCAAGTTTAGCTTTTGATACTTTATATGCAGAAGGACAAAGAAGATATGTTGAAAGTTTATCTTCATATGCTAGACAATTCCTAGGTTTAATGGAAAAGCCTGAGGTAGAAAGTATAGAAGGTTTATCACCTGCTATTTCTATTGACCAAAAGACAACCTCAAAAAATCCTCGTTCTACTGTTGGAACTGTTACAGAAATATATGATTATATTCGTCTTTTATATGCAAGAATAGGTGTACCATATTGCCCTAATTGTCATAAAAAAATAGAAAAGCAAACAATAGACCAAATAGTAGATAATATTATGACACTAGAAGAAGGGACTAGAATTCAAGTTTTAGCTCCTGTTGTTAGAGGTCGTAAGGGAGAATTTGTAAAGCAATTTCAAGAATATCAAAAAGAAGGTTTTGTAAGAGTAAGAGTAGATGGAGAAATTTTTGAACTTTCTGATGATATACAATTAGATAGAAAGAAAAAGCATAATATTGAACTTGTAGTTGATAGATTAGTTATAAAAGAAGATATAATAAATCGTTTGACTGAGTCAGTAGAAATTGCCCTAAAACATGCAGAACAGTTAGTATTAATTGATGTTGTAGGAAAAGAACCAAAGTTATATAGTTGCAATTATGCTTGCCCAGATTGTGGGTTCAGTTTTCCAGAGCTAACTCCTAGAATGTTTTCATTTAATAATCCTTTTGGAGCTTGTCCAACTTGTACAGGTATAGGGTATTTGATGAAAATGGATGAAAGCTTAATAGTTCCAGATAAAAATAAAACTCTTTATGACGGAATAAAAGCTTTTGGTGCAAGTACTATGAAAAAAGGCGACACTATGGCTAAAATGTATTTTGAAAGTGTTGGTAAACATTATGGAGTTGAAATAAAAGGAAAGAAAATAAAAGATTTACCAAGATGGTTTATGGAGAAAATCCTATATGGTACAGGTGATGAAGAAATAGATTTTGAATATGAATCATTTGCAGGTACTAGAAAATTCAAAGCTCCATTCGAAGGAGTAATACCAACTTTAGATAGAAGACATAATGAAACCAAATCACAAGGAATGAGAGATTTTTATGAAATGTATATGAGTAATTCTCCTTGTTATACATGTCATGGAGCAAGATTAAAACCAGAGATTTTGTCAATTAAAGTTGGAACAAAAAATATCAATGAATTAACAGATATGCCTATTAATAAAATAAAAGAATATTTGGAAAAATTAAGATTAAATAAAACAGAGAAAATGATTTCAGAATTAATCTTAAAAGAAATTAATCAAAGATTACAATTTTTAATAGATGTAGGATTAGAATATCTTACATTATCAAGGAACGCAGGAAGTTTGTCAGGTGGAGAAGCACAAAGAATTCGTTTAGCAACACAAATTGGTTCTCGGATTAACAGGAGTTTTATATATACTAGATGAGCCAAGTATTGGACTTCATCAAAGAGATAATGATAAGTTATTAGCTACACTAAAGAAACTAAGAGATTTAGGAAACACATTACTTGTTGTTGAACATGATGAAGATACAATGTATGCAGCTGACCAAATAATAGATATCGGACCAGGAGCAGGAACTCATGGTGGAAATGTTATGGCACAAGGAACGGCAAAAGAAATTATGAAAGTAGAAGAATCTATTACAGGACAATATTTAAGCGGAAAGAAAAAAATACCAGTACCTAAAAAAAGAAGAAAAATTGTAAAAAGTAAAGCTATTGAGGTAAAAGGTGCTAAAGAAAATAACCTAAAGAATATTAATGTAAAATTTCCTTTAGGAGTATTTAACTGTGTAACAGGAGTTTCTGGTTCACGGAAAATCTACATTAGTAAATGAAGTATTGTATAAGACTATTGCTAAAGAATTAAATGGTTCTAATGAAAAACCAGGTAAATGTAAAGAAGTAAAAGGTCTTGAAAACATTGATAAAATCATAAATATAGACCAATCACCAATAGGTAGAACTCCAAGATCAAACCCAGCAACATATACAGGAGTATTTGATTTTATAAGAGATATATTTGCAGCAACAGAAGAAGCAAAAATGAGAGGATATCAAAAAGGAAGATTCAGTTTTAATGTGGCAGGTGGTAGGTGCGAAAGTTGTAATGGAGATGGTGTCCATAAAATTGAAATGCATTTCTTACCAGATATATATGTACCTTGTGAGGTGTGTAAAGGAAAAAGATATAACAGAGAAACTTTAGAGGTAAAATATAAAGGGAAAACAATAGCAGATGTTTTAGATATGACAGTTGAAGAAGCTTTAAAATTCTTTAATAAAATACCTAAAATAAAACAAAAAATTCAAACTCTATATGATGTTGGATTAAGTTATATTAAACTTCGGACAACCATCTACTACTTTATCAGGAGGAGAGGCTCAAAGGGTAAAACTTGCTACAGAGTTATCTAAAAGGGCAACAGGAAAAACTTTATATATATTAGATGAGCCAACAACTGGGCTTCATATTGCAGATGTTCATAAACTTGTAGATATTTTGCAAAGATTAGTAGATACTGGAAATACAATTATAGTTATAGAACATAATTTAGATTTAATAAAAACTTGTGACAATATAATTGATTTAGGACCAGAAGGTGGAGATAATGGAGGAGAAGTTATAGCAGAAGGAACTCCAGAAGAAATATGTAAAGTAGAGAAAAGTTATACAGGAAAATTTTTAAAGAAATATTTAGAAAAAGACTAAAGGAAAACCTTTAGTCTTTAGTATTTTTTATCTGAAAATTGCTCATAATAAAATTAAATATATAGATTTAGGAGTTGATTATATGTTTAATTTTAGAACAGATTTAGCATCAGAAAGAAGGGATATTTATAGAAAAGCAAACAAGCTAGAAGAAATAAATGGAATACAAACTGAGCAACAAAAAGTAAATGATAATATCTTAATTGAAAGAGTAAAAATAACAAATGAAGAAGGAGAAAGAGCAATTGGAAAACCAATAGGAGATTATATAACTATAGATATGAAAAACTTGAAAATTGCTCAAGATGAAGAAATAGAAGAAGCATCAAAAGTCTTGACTGACGAATTAGTAAAGATTATAGACAAACATATTGATAAACAAGGTGAAATTTTAGTGGTAGGACTTGGAAATGTATATGTAACACCTGATAGTTTAGGACCAAAAGTTATAAATGAAATAGAAGTCACAAGACATATTATAGAATATTTACCACAATATGTAGAAAAAGGAACAAGAATGGTAAGTGCTATATCACCAGGAGTATTAGGTACAACAGGAATAGAAACACTTGAAATATTAAAAGGAATTGTAGATAATATAAAACCTAAGTTGATAATAGTTATAGATGCTTTAGCTTCACGAAGTATAGAAAGAATAAGTAGTACAGTTCAAATTTCTGATACAGGAATAGTTCCAGGTGCTGGGGTTGGAAATGCGAGAAATGAAATAAGTCAAAATACATTAGGAATACCGGTAGTTGCAATAGGAATACCTACTGTTGTTGAAACAGCTGTACTTGTGAATGATTGTTTAAGTTTATTCATAGAAAAACTTCAAGAAGAAGCAAAATCAAATGAGTATTTAAATAATTTAAAAGAAGAAGACAATTATGAAAAAATCAAAGAAACTTTAATTCCAAAAGATTACAATTTAATTGTGACTCCAAAGGAGATAGATGATTTGGTTGAAAATATGACAAGTATAGTTGCAAGAGGGATAAATATGAGTTTGTAACAAAAATGTAATAAAAGACAAAAAGCTTGGAACTGTAAGCAAGCTTGCATACTGTGGGTTTTCAGCATTGAAAATTATACAAAAAGATGATAGGATTAAAGAAATTAAAATTACAAGTGAAAAAGTATAAGGAGGAACAAATAAAATGAAGCAATCAAAAGGGATTACATTAATAGCATTAGTAATAACAACGATTGCCCACTATGTAGAACGATTAAATGCAGTAATATCAAGGGTTGAGTGTATCTAAAAAAATAAAAATTATAAAAAATGAAAGAAATTTTAAAAAATTGATATAAATTTACAAATGGAAGAGTAAGAGCTTGAAAAAATAAATAAAATGATATATAATAAGTTTTAGAGTAAATGGAATAGTCGCTGGTAAATCTCCGAAAGGAATTACGAGAGGAAAGTCCGGGCTCCATAGAGCAAAGATGCTAGATAACGTCTAGTGAGGGAAACCTTAAGGAAAGTGCAACAGAAAATTACCGCCAAGAAATTGGTAAGGGTGAAAAGGCGAGGTAAGAGCTCACCGCCATTATGGTGACATAGTGGGCAGTGTAAACCCCATCTGGAGCAACACCTAAGTAGAAGATTAAGCCTGCTCGGCGCCTTCTGAATTGCGTGGCTTGAG
>CAMFER010000037.1 GCA_945949485.1 uncultured Clostridium sp.
CCTCCCCGTGCTTTGTAGTATATACTCTCTTAAGGTATATTATATAACGAAAATGCTTCAAACTCAAGGCTTTCATGCCCATGTGTGCCTTTAGAGCGAAGCGAGAAAGGAATGGAATTTATTATGAAATATATAAAATTTCAACTTACATTATTAATTTCCTGTTTATTAATATTTAGTTATACTTTTCCATGTTTTGCAGGAAGCGATTCATATATTTGGTCGTTTGGTGAAACAACTGTCGAAACTAATTCAGATACAACAGATAAAAATGAGACTACTACAAATAATGAGAACTTTTTAAGTTTAGAATCTGGTTCTGCAATTTTAATAGAACAAAAAACTGGAAAAATACTTTATTCTCATAATATTCACGAACAACTAAGACCGGCTTCTGTAACAAAAGTTATGAGTATATTACTAATTATGGAAGCTTTAGATTCACGGAAAAATATCATTAACAGATCAAGTTCCCTGTAGTGAAAACGCTGCTTCTATGGGAGGATCACAAATTTGGTTAGATCCTAGAGAAACATTAACTGTTGATGAAATGTTAAAAGCTATTTGCGTTAATTCAGCTAATGATTGTGTAGTAGCTATGGCAGAATTCATTGCAGGAAGTGAAGAAGCTTTTGTTCAAATGATGAATGATAAAGCAAAACAACTTGGAATGAATGATACAGTTTTCAAAAACTGTCATGGTTTAGATGAAGATGGTCATGTAACATCAAGTTATGATATCTCTCTAATGTCTAAAGAATTATTAAATAACCACCCTGACATTACTAAATATACAACTATTTGGACTGATTCTTTAAGAGATGGAAAATCTCAACTATCTAATACTAATAAATTAATTAGAAATTATAAAGGTGCTACACGGACTAAAAACAGGTTCTACTTCACTTGCTTTATATAATTTATCCGCAAGTGCAACAAGAGATAATTTATCTTTAATTGCTGTCATCATGAAAGCTCCTTCTACAAAAGTTAGATTTTCAGAAGCTGAAAAACTACTAGAGTATGGATTTAATACTTATTCGTTTTATATCTTTGGAGATAAAGGCGATATTATAAAAAACATTCCTGTTGATAAAGGTGTATCTTCTTCTGTTGATTTAGTTCTTTCAGATACTGCAGGAACTATAATAAAAAAAGGAAATGAAGGAAATATAGAACAAACTATATCCTTACCAGATAAAGTAACTGCTCCAGTAGAAGAAGGTCAAAAAGTAGGTGAAATCACATTTTCTCTAGATGGTGAAGTATTATCTTCAATTGATATTATCGCAAAAGAATCTGTTGATAAATTAAACCTTTTTAATGTTGCAAAAAAAGTTTACTATTTATGGATTGATCTATTAAGAACATAAAAAGAACTGCTGCAGCAGTTCTTTTTATAGAGAGGAATTAATATTATTATCATTTTATAATTTCATAAAATTTGTTTTCTATGATTTTCAACAAGTTTTTAAGATATTCTTTGCATTTATCAGCATCTTCAAAAGTATTCTCACATATATTTTGAGATACTTCTTTTTCTAATCCTGGTAGAGAATAAATAATTTCTTTTGTTTTTTGTAAAACATCTCTATCAGCATTTCCTTTAGATATATACACCAAAATATCTAAAACTTGTTTATACTTCCTTGAAAATATTTCTAAATTTTCTTGGATCTCATATTTTCTTTTAAGTCTTTCTAATTCTTTATTTGACATGAATTTAAAATCATATCCTTTTTTCTTTGAAATATTTTAATAATTCCCGTCTTCTTGTTAAATAGTTAAAATTATTTAACATATTTTATACCTCCTTGCTATTCATTTAAGAATAGTCTCTTTAAAGTATATCAAACATCTCATTACTTTTCAACTCATATCTCTATTCATCTTCTAATTCTTCATCATATTCAAATTCATACATTGTATCTTCTGGCTTTTCGGCTTTTATTTTTTCTTTTGATACTTTTATTTTTTCCTCACTTCCATCTTTTTCTCTTATTTTTTCAATCTTGGTTTCATTTTTCTTTTTACCTTTTACTTCTTCTTTTTTGTCTTTTAAACATTTATCAATCATGCAATTTGCTTTATCCATTAATTCAGGAATATAATCAAGAAGTTTATCTATTGAAGATACATGGTTAACTGGTATTAATTTTACTCCCGTTGGTTGTATTACTAAAAAAGATACTGGATTTATGGTTACCCCTGCACCAGAGCCTCCGTCCAAAAGGCAATCTATATTGTATCTCTTCTTCTTTATCTTTTTTTGTATACTCATTTATTGTTTCTCCTGTAAATTCACTTCCTCCTGCTGCAAAACCAAAAGAAACTTTTGATATTGGTATAATTACAATATTATTTGAAGTCTCTATAGGTTCTCCAACAATAGTATTTACATCTATCATATCTTGAATACTACTCATAGCCGTATTCATAAGGCTTTGTATTGGATGCTCGTTCAATTTTCTTCACTCCTTTTTTCTTGTTTAAGATATATATTATATTTATAATATGTATCAATTTTATTTGAAATATACCTGAAAACTCTACATTTATATTATTTTTTCCCGAATAATCTGGTTTAATTATATATTTAATTTCTTCATAGTTTTTCTTAAGTTTAATTTTATTTTTTATACATATTGATAATATTGTAGCAATTATTGGAACTAAAATAGATGTTGTCCCTGCATCGTTTGTTCCTATTTTTATAGATAAGTCCATATTTAAAATTTCTAACTTTACTTTTTTTATAGCTCCAATCATTTTTTTGTTAAACATCCTTTTATTACTAAATACTTTAGACTCGAAATTTTTAAATTGTCTTTTAATTCTATCTTTATTTTTTAATCTTTCAATTTTATCTTTTGTTATACTTATCTTTAATATTGGTAATTTATAGAATACGCACCATTTAAATATTATTTTGTATTTATCATTTATATGTTTTTTTGTTTCAGATGAAAAATTAAAATTATCAATTTCTACTTTTATATTCGAAAATACCAGAGCTAATAATATAAATATTATGATAAATAAAAGAAAAACCAATATACCTCGCCTCCTTTTAGACGATTTATATTAGTTTTTCCACATTTTTCTTTTTTAATCATTTTTAACTTACTTTTTTTGCTTTTTCTACCTCAATATCTCCGAAACAATTCTTCTTGTTTTGTTTCTACTTTACTTCTTCTTGATAATTCTAGTAATCCTGAAAAAGCTGTGACAACTTCTTGTCTATTATGCTCTTTTAATGAAAATAATTTATTAAATATAAATTTCTTTCTTTTAATAAGTACTCTAAACATTTCTTTAACCTTACTAGCCACAGTATAATTATCTTGTATCGCTATCTTTTCTATATTTTTAGCATTAACATTGATTTTTTCTTCATTTCTCCTTCTTAACTCTTCATAAATCTTAGGTATTAGCGTATTATCGTATTGTTTATCCAGAGTTTGTTTTGGTAATTCTATTTTTTCCTGCAATTTAAAGTATCTGTTAGAAAACTCCATATAGTCTTGTTTAAGTTTTTTGCTTATTTCTTTAAACTTTTTGTATTCTATAATTCTTCTAATTAATTCTTCTTCAGTTAATTCTTCTTCCTCTTCCTCTTGTTTTGGTAGCATCTTTTTAGATTTTAAATATAGAAGAGTTGAAGCCATAACTAAAAACTCACTAGCTATTTCCAAATTCAAACTTTCTTGCTCTTTTAAGTACTCTATATATTGATCTGTTATTTCGCTTAGATTTATATCATATATACTCATCTTATTTTTATCTATTAAGTGACATAACAAATCTAATGGTCCTTCAAAATTATCTATCTTTATTGCATATTTTTTAGTTTCTAATGTTAATATTGCCATTTTTTCTCCTTTTTAATTTTCTTCTAAAGCTCTATTTATATTTTCTCTTTTATATCCTTTTTTCAAAAGAAATTGAATTACCTCATCTTTTTCCATTGAAGTTATTTTTTTATTGTATAAATTAGTAGCTGATTTTATCTCATAATTTTCTAAATCATCTTTATTTTCATATATATAATCTTCTATATCATTTCTCTTTAATCCTTTTGCAATTAATTTGTACTCTATCTCTCTTATAGATAGATTTTTTAAGATTATAAAATTATTAACAGCTTTTCTTATATATTCCTTATCATCAATATATCCGAGCATCTTTTAGATATTCTATTATATCATCAAGCATCTCTTCACTTATTGTTTTTTGGAATTTATTTCTTACTTCATGCTCACTTCTTTTTTTATATATGATATATTTTAATACTTTTGTTTTTTCTTTATCAAATTCTTCAATTGAATACATTATTATTTTTTACCCTCTTTTTATATTTTTATAAATTTAAAAACAGCTTCTGCAAACCCACCATTTTCAACATTATTCTTAGTAACATATGATGCTTTATTCACTACATCACTACAGGATCCACCTATAGCTACTCCAATTCCAGCATTTTCAATCATTTCTATATCATTCACATTGTCTCCAATTGTCATCATATTACTATCATTTAGTTTCAAGTAATTCTCTAGCTGCTTTAATGCTGTATATTTAGTAATATTTTTAGGTACAATATCTAAATATTCATATTCTTCATTTATAATCTTATCTATATATTGATTATATTTTTTAAAATGTACTATTTCCAATTTTTCTGATGCTAATATCTTTTCTTTTATATTTTCCAAGTTGTTTTTACTAGATATTACTAATTTAAAAATAGATATATTGTTATTCTCAATATATTCTTTTAATGAATCTACTATCTCAAATTCCATATTGTTTCTATATAACATAAAATTTCTAAATGCCATATATTTAAAGTTTTCTTGTACTATAAGCTTATCCTCTGTATATATATGAATATGAAGATTATTTTCATTTGCAATATCTATACATGTATAAGCTTGATTTTTAGAAATTGTATTTCTTGCAATTTCTTCACCTGTTTTTAAATTCAGTATTTGAGTTCCATTACCAAAAACTCCATATTTTGCATTTAGCTTTTTACAAATATCTTTTGTCATTGAATATGTCTTGCCTGTGCAGACAGCAAATTCCACAGTTGATTTACTATTTAGCTTATCAATTGCTTCTAAATCATAAGAATTTATTTTGTTATTACTATCAATTATTGTTCCATCCAAATCACTAGCAAGTAACTTTATCATATTCTTCCTCTTTTATGTTTAATAATTACTTTTATATTCTACTATAAGAAAAAAGAAATATCAAGCTTATTTTTAAAGGAACTAATATATATTAGCTCCTTTAATTAATCTATTTTTTATTCTATTCGTCATCTTCGTCTGCTTCTGGTAATTCTTCTCCTAAACTTTGTTCAAAAGCTTTAGCAAAATTTGCTCTTACTTTTTTATCAACTTCTTCTAGTATATCAGGATTATCTTTTAGATATTTTTTAACATTTTCTCTTCCTTGGCCAATTCTTTCTCCATTATAACTAAACCAAGAACCAGCTTTTTCAATAATATCTAAATTAACTGCCATATCAAGAATATTTCCTTCTTTTGAAATACCTTGACCGTATACTATGTCAAATTCAGCTTCTCTAAATGGTGGTGCAACTTTGTTTTTTACTACTTTTACACGAACTCTGCTTCCTTTTACTTCACCATCTTGTTTAATATTTTCAATTTTTCTAATATCCATTCTAACAGAAGCATAGAATTTTAATGCTCTACCACCTGTTGTAGTTTCTGGATTTCCAAACATAACTCCAATTTTTTCTCTTAATTGGTTTATAAATATTAATACTGTTTTTGATTTATTTAGTGCTCCAGCAAGTTTTCTTAATGCTTGTGACATAAGTCTTGCTTGTAGTCCCATATGAGAATCTCCCATATCTCCATCTATCTCAGCTTTTGGTACTAAAGCTGCTACTGAGTCTACTACTATTACATCTAAAGCTCCACTTCTTACTAGACTTTCAGTAATTTCTAGAGCTTGTTCTCCTGTATCTGGTTGTGAAACTATTAAATTATCTATATCTACACCTAATTTTTTGGCATAAACAGGGTCTAATGCGTGTTCTGCATCTATAAACGCTGCTTCTCCACCTTGTTTTTGTGCTTCTGCTACAACATGTAAAGCTAGTGTTGTTTTTCCTGATGATTCAGGTCCATATATTTCTATTATTCTTCCTCTAGGAACTCCTCCTATACCTAATGCTATATCTAAACTTAAAGCTCCTGTTGGTATTCCTTCTACTTCCATTGCTTTAAATTCACCGTAATTTCATTACAGATCCTTTTCCAAATTGTTTTTCTATCTGACTCATTGCCATTTCTAATGCTTTTTTCTTTTCTAAGTTCTCTCCCATTTTTTTCCTCCTTAAATTTGTGAACTTTTGTTTGTTGTTCTTATTATATACCAAATATTTGTTTTGTCAATACTTTTTTTGTTTTATTTTTATTTTTATTTTTTATTCCTATTTTATTTATACCAATTCTCAATTCCATAATATTGGTAAAACCATGTAGGAGTAACGTCTCCGACTAATTCTTGACTATATACTGTCCTATACTTATTATTATATAAGCTTATATATGGTACCTCGGTTTTATAAATATCTATTAGTCTTTGATATTTTTCTTTTAATATATTTTCGTCTGTTGTATTTTTTACTTCATTCATAATATTAGTTACTTCTTCATTAGAATAATTAGCCAAATTACCTTCACCAAAAAATGTTGTAAGATCTGGACTTACAGATAAGTTTATACTACATAATGCAATATCATAATTTCTTAAGTTTATTCTATTTGTATATTCTTGATCTGAAGCTTGAACTAAATTTACTCTAATTCCCTGGTTTTCTAATTGACTTTTTATATTATTTGCAACAGCAACTTTTGCTGAATCACTTGCTTTTACTAATAAATTTAGTACTAGTTTCTGTGTCTTTCTATTTTCAGTAATTTGCCAATATTTATTTTGATATGTCCATCCAGCATCTACTAAGACTTGCTTTCCTTGGTCTAAATTATATCCTGAACTTACTACACCTTGACCTAGAAAATTACCATAATCTAATGGAAATGCACTTGTAAGCCTATTTCCATTAAAAATACTTGAAACTATATTATCTTTGTCTATAGAATATGATATCGCTCTTCTGACTTCTACTTTAGATAAAAAATAGTTTTGTGTATTTAATGCTAAAAAAGTATGTTCTCTACCTTTTGACTCTTTTTCACTATAACCTATTGTTCCAATATATTCTTTTAAATTATCATTTGTAGTTGATATTAAATCCAAATTTCCTATTTTAAAACTGTTGTATAGTTCTCCTATTGAAGAATATAGGTTAACTGTTATTTTTTCAATAGATAAATTTACATCTTTATTCCACCAACTAGTATTCTTCTCTAAAGTTATATATGAACCTTGTACATCTGATATTTTATACATTCCTGTACTTGCAGGCTCACTATTCTTTTCTGTATTTACAAAGTCTTGTCCTTCATAAAAATCTTTAGAAAGTATTGGAAATGTCAAATTATATTCAAAAAATGGCACCTCACTATCTAAGCTTATTCTAACTGTATAATCATCTACAACTTCAACGCTTGTAACATGAGAAACATTATATGAATAAATAGAATTTGTATCTTTTAGTCTATCAATTGTAAATCTAACGTCTTCTGCAGTAAATCTTTGTCCGACTTGTCCACTTAACATTTTCTCTTAATTTAATTAAATATGAATTATCGCTCTCTTTTGCCCATTCTGTAGCTAATGCTGGCTTGACTTTATAATCTGATGTTATATCAACTAAAGGTTCAAAAATTAATTTTGATATATCTTGTACATTTTTATTATTACTTATAATAGGATTCATAGTATCTAAATTAGCTATTGCTAATTTGATTTCTCTATTTTTTTCTTCTTGATTTGTAGAAACTTGTGATTCCAGTTCTTTTTCTTTTTCATCACTTTTAATTTTAAACACAGCAAATACTAAAATCAGTATAATAAATATTATAAAAACATATCTAATCCAATTTGATTTCATACTTCACCTCTATCATTTGCTATCATACATTAATTTAATTAAAATTTCAATATATTTATCTTATTTTATTTAAAAAACAAAACAGACTGCATATTACAGTCTGTAAATTTTTATCTTATGATCTTGATTCTACAATTAGTTTAATACCAGTTCTATCTTCACCTTCAACTTCTACCTCTGCAAATGCTGGTATACATACTAAGTCTACTCCTGAAGGTGCTACAAAACCTCTTGCTATTGCCACAGCCTTTACTGCTTGATTTAATGCTCCTGCTCCAATTGCTTGCATTTCTGCTTTGTTTGATTCTTTTACTAATCCAGCTATAGCTCCTGCTACTGAATTAGGGTTTGATTTTGATGAAATTTTTAAAACTTCCATTTTCTTTTGCCTCCTATAATTTTTATTTTCTGTTGCAACTTTTACGATTGTTATTTTACATTATATGGAAATATTTGTAAATAGTTTTCTGGAAATTTTTAGGAGATTTCATCGCAATAAAATCACAATTTCGACAATTTTTTAACATCTAATTCTCTCTATATTTTTTACTTTATTAGTCTCATCATCAACCTCAAAAACGACTCCATTTAACATAGTTTCACCACCTGCAATTTTATATCTTTCTGGCAATGTTGTTTCAAATCTTTTTATTGATGCTGATATGTCCATTCCTATTACTGAATGTTTTGGTCCTGTCATACCAATATCTGTAATATATCCTGTACCTTTTTCTAAAATCTGCTCATCTGCTGTTTGTACATGTGTATGTGTACCAAATATAATTGTTGCCTTTCCATCTAAATAATTTGCTAACGCAATTTTCTCCGCTGTTGCCTCAGCATGAAAATCAATTACAATTATATCAACCTGTTTTTCTATTTTTTCTATTATCTTTTTAGCAATTAAAAATGGATTTTCAGATAATACATTCATATCTACTCTACCAATTAGATTAATTACACCTATTTTCCTGTCCTTAAATTCATAAATATTATATCCTTTTCCTTGAACACCTAAAGGATAATTTGCTGGTCTTATCAATTTAGGATGATTTATAAATTTAAAAATATCTTTTTTACCCCAAGTATGATTTCCCATAGTTATAACATCTACTTTTTCTGCTAATATATCATTAAAGTTTTTTTCTGTAATTCCCATTCCTTCTGCTGAATTTTCACCATTTACTATTACAAAATCTATATTTTTCTCTGCCATTATCTTTTTTAACTCTGCCTTTAATTTTTTAATTCCACAGTTTCCTACAATATCACCTATAGCTAATATTTTCATAAAAAAACCTTCTTTCTAATATCATCATACTTATAAATAATACTATAATTTCTATCAAGTGTCAAACGCACTTTATATAATAAAAAAGAACGCTTATTAAAAAGCATCCTGTTTTACTAATCGTTTGTAGGTCTTTGTAATTTTACAAATCTTTTTAGCTAATTCATGAGTTAGAACATTTGAAGAAACTCTCCAAGACCAATTACCACCTAATGTAGATGGCATATTCATCCTAGACTCAGATTCTAAAGATAATACATCTTGCATTGTAGTAATTGTAATAATTGCTGGTGAAGCAAATGCTGATCGAATAGCATAAATTCCAATTTCATTGTAATTTAACGCATTAATATAATCCATAGCAAATGTTCTATCTTGATCGTTTGAATTTTCAAATACCATTTGTGCAAAAGTTTCTGAATCATGTGTTGATGTGTAACCAATTACATTTCTATCCCAATTATGAGGTAGATGCATATTATCTTCATTTTCATGTAAACCATAAATCATAACTCTCATTCCAGGAAATCCTGTTTTCTTCAACAACTCTCTTACATCATCTGTAATGATACCTAAGTCTTCTGCAATAAATGGAACATCTCCTAATTCATTTTTTATTGCATTAAATAAATCCATTTTAGGACCATCTTTCCATTCTCCATTGATAGCTGTTTCTTCGCCATTTGGAATTGACCAAAAAGCTTGAAAACCTCTAAAATGATCTAATCTAATCACATCAGCAATTTTTAAAGTATGTCTTATCCTATCAATCCACCAAGAATAGTTTGTTTTTTTATGTTCTTTCCAGTTATATACTGGATTTCCCCATACTTGTCCTGTTTCTGAATAATAATCTGGTGGTACTCCAGCAACTTCTTTGCAAACTAAATCTTTATCTACTTGAAATAATTCTGGATTCTTCCATACTTCTACACTATCTGGTGAAACATAAATTGGAATATCACCAATAATCTTAACATTTTTTTGATTAGCATAAGATTTTAAACTATCCCATTGTTCAAAAAAAAGTGCTTGTATAAACTTATAAAAATCAATGTCATCCTTCAATATTTTTTTATAATATTGAATAGCTTCAGGACTTCTTCTTTTTATCCGTTCATCCTCCCATTGCCAAACTGGTTTTTGTCCAAATAAATTTCAAACTGCCATAAACATAGCATAATCTTCTAACCAATCTCCATTTTCCTCTTCAAATTTCTTAATTTTTTCCTGGGCTTTTCCCATTCTTGAAGCTTGATCAAAAGCTATTTTCAAAATTCTATACCTTTCTACGGAAATTCTTCCAAAATCAACCCTGTTATCATCATATGGATTTAAACAATTTAAATAATTATAATCCAAAAATCCTTCTTCAGCTAAAAAATCTAAATCAATAAAAAAAGGATTCCCAGCCACAGATGAATAGCATTGATAAGGACTATCTCCAAAACCAGTATGTCCAAGTGGTAAGATTTGCCAATAAGCCTGTCCAGCTTCTTCTAAAAAATCAACAAACCGATATGCCTTTTCTCCAAAAGTTCCTATTCCATATTTAGAAGGTAATGAAGATATGTGCAATAAAATTCCGCTTGCACGCTCTAGCCGTAATGAATTTCTTGTTGTCATCTCTAAGACCTCTCTTTCTACTGTTAACAACAAGTGCATTATATCACATTTTCGACATTTTTCAACAAAAAAATGAGACAAAACGTTCCTGGAATGTTCTGTCTCAAAAAAAGAGTCGCTTTCGCAACTCTTTTTTATTTTTTTTGATTATTTCTAGTTTCTTAACATTCTCTATTTGGCATAATCCACAACTTTTGTTTCTCTTATGATGTTAACCTTTATTTGACCTGGATAATCCATTTCATTTTCAATTCTCTTAGAAACATCTCTTGCTAAAATTGTCATTTGATCATCTGATATTTTTTCTGGTTTTACAACTATTCTTACCTCACGTCCTGCTTGTATTGCAAAAGATTTTTCAACACCATCAAATGAATCAGCAATTTCTTCAAGATTTTGTAATCTTTTAATATATGCTTCTAAAGTTTCTCTTCTTGCTCCTGGTCTTGACGCAGATATTGCATCTGCTGCTTGTACTAATACAGCTTCAAGAGTTTGTGGTTCTACATCACCATGATGTGCCTCTACAGCATTTATTACTAATGGATTTTCTTTAAATTTCTTTAAAACTTCTACACCTATTTCTACGTGTGTTCCCTCCATATCATGATCTAATGCTTTTCCTATATCATGTAATAGTCCTGCACGTCTTGCAAGTTTTGGATCTAATCCCAATTCTTCTGCCATTATTCTTGCTAAATTTGATACTTCGATAGAATGATTCAATACATTTTGTCCATAACTTGTTCTATATTTTAATTTTCCTATCAATTTAACAACATCTGGATTTAATCCAATAACTCCTGTTTCTAAAACTGCTCTTTCTCCTTCTTCTTTGATTGTATTTTCTACTTCTTCCTTAGCTTTTTCAACCATTTCTTCAATTTTTGCTGGATGAATTCTTCCATCATCAATTAATTTTTCCAAAGCAATTTTAGCAACTTCTCTTCTTAATGGATCAAATCCTGATAATACTACAGCTTCTGGTGTATCATCAATTATTAAATCAATTCCTGTTAATGTTTCTAATGCTTTAATATTTCTACCTTCTCTACCTATTATTCTTCCTTTCATATCATCATTTGGAAGTGATACAATTGATACTGTTGTTTCTTGAGAATGATCTGCAGCACATTTTTGAACTGCATAACTTAGAATTTCTTTAGCATTTTTAGTAGCTTCTTCTTTAGCTTTTTGTTCTTTTTCTCTAATCAAAGCGGCTTTTTCTTGAGTCAATTGCTTGTCCATTTCTGAAAGCAATCTTTCTTTTGCCTCTTCTTTTGATAAAGAAGCTATTTTTTGAAGTTGTACCATTTCTTCTTTGTGCAATTCCTCAAGTTCTTCTTTTTGTTTGTCAATATTGGCTAATTCTCTTTCTAAGTCTCTTTCCTTCTTCTCAAAATTATCCTCTCTTCTTTCTAAGTTTTCTTCTTTTTGAATAAGTCTTGCCTCTTGTTTTTGAACTTCGCCCCTTCTTTCTTTAATCTCTTGGTCCAATTCTTTTCTATTTGCCATAATTTCTTCTTTAGCCTTAAAAATTTCTTCTTTTCTTAAATTTTCAGCTTCTTTTTTTGCTGTTTCTAATAACCTTCTTGCTTCTACTTCTGCTCCTTGAATTTTAGACTCTGCAATTTTCTTTCTATATGCCATTCCTACTGGCACACCTATTGCAAATGAGATTAAGACAGCGGCGATAATGATTAAAATATTCAAAATCATACACCTCTTTCTTATTTAATTTTCAATGTTCGAAATAAATATATATATCTGTTTTTATATTAATATATTTTTTTCATACTAATAATATTTTATCTTTATTATTAAAAACTGTCAAGTGGTTTTATATAAATAAACATAAAACTTAAAAAGCGTAAATTGTAAAAGTAAATTCCAAATACGATATATAAATATGGATATAAACTTT
>CAMFER010000038.1 GCA_945949485.1 uncultured Clostridium sp.
CCAATAAATGAAATTACAACAGAAACATTAAGAAATTATTTATCAAATTATAAAATAATTCAAATGCAGGTATGGTAACGATAGATAATATAAGAAGAACTTTATCAAGTTTCTTTGCTTGGTTGGAAAATGAGGACTATATTGTAAAAAGTCCAGTTAGAAGGATTCATAAAGTAAAAACAACTAGAAGAGTTAAAGAAACACTAACAGATGAAAATTTAGAAAAGTTAAGAGATACTTGTTCAAATGTAAGAGATTTAGCAATATTAGAACTATTAATTTCAACTGGTATGAGAGTTGGAGAACTTACTAGATTAAACATATCAGATATGAATTTTCAAGAAAGAAGTTGTATTGTTTTAGGTAAAGGTAATAGTGAAAGAGAAGTTTATTTTAGTGCAAAAAGCAAAATGTATATAAAGAAATATCTTGAAACGAGAACTGATAATAACGAAGCATTATTTGTATCACTTATAAAACCATATAATAGATTAGGAATATCAGGAATTGAGATTTTAATTAGGAATTTAGGAAAAGATGCAAATATAAATAAAGTACATCCACATAAATTTAGGAGAACAATGGCAACTATGGCTATTGATAAAGGTATGCCAATAGAACAAGTACAAAAATTATTGGGACATATAAAGATAGATACAACAATGGAATATGCTATGGTAAATCAAAATAATGTAAAAAATTCTTATAGAAAATATATAACATAGTACGATTATTATAAAAATATTATGTAAATGTTGAATTTGAAAGAATTATATGTATAATACAAATATGGAAGTTTTTTCCATGTAAGAAATGCATATCAATTAGAAAGGTGTCAGAAAGTATGAAGGTATTAAGCTTAATTGAACCATGGGCAACTCTTATCAAAGAGGGCAAAAAGGTCATCGAAACAAGAAGTTGGAAAACATCTTATAGAGGTGAACTTTATATCCATGCAAGTAGCAAAAAAATCAAAAGGAGTGATGAACACACAATTGAACTACTGAAGTTAATTCCTAATGTTCCTATGGGATATGGTAACATTATATGCAAATGCAAATTGGTAGATTGTGTATATATGGATCAGGAATTTTTGGACAGAATTCAGAAAGACAAGCAAGAATTCTTATGCGGAGAATATAGCTTAGGAAGATATGCTTGGATTTTGGAAGATGTAGAAGTTCTTGATGAACCAATTCCTGCAAAAGGACATTTGAACATTTGGAATTATGATGATGACGAATAACAGAAAGGAGCATGCAAGATGAAAATCATACAGCTGAAAGAATCTGAAAGAATTCAAGAGGGATTGCGGAGTTTGACTGAAGAATTTGTAGGAGAGTATCCATATTACTCAACATGGATTCAGAAGAACGAAGCAACATTCAAAGATGGAACAAGAGTTATTTATGAACTTAATGACTATGGAGAAACAGTAGGATACATGATGATTCATTTTTCAACGGCTAAATGCGCCAAGATTAATGGAATCTATGTGTTTCCCAATTGTCAGAAAAGAGGATATGCTAAGGAAGCTTTGTTGCAAGTTCTGGAAGAACTTAAAGCACAGAAATATGACTATGCATATATCCAAACCCGTACTCACAACAAGATTGTGGTTCATATGTTTGAGTCACTGCATTTTGATGTGATTGGTCAGAATTATCACAACATAGAGAAACAGAGTAACTGGGTTGCTGTGTATGATCTGTGGCATAGAAGAAATTTTGATGAGATGCTTGATTTAGCAGAACAACTCTATCCTGGCTTTTCTAAGAACTGATATGTAATGAGGCAAGGTGTCAAATGACATCTTGCCTATTTCAAAATTTAGAATTATAATATAAACGAAAAAGGGGGAAGATAATATGTCATATTTTGATACTCATGCTCACTATGATTGGAAAGAATTTGATAAAGATAGAGAAGAATTATTTGATAAATTTAAGGAAACACTTTGTGGACTTGTAAATATAGGTATAAATATAGAATCAGCTAACAAAGTTATAGAATATGCCAATAAATATTCATATATGTATTATTCATTAGGAATACATCCTATGGAAGTAGAAAAAGAAATTTCAGTGAATTTAATTGAACAAATAGTAAAAAGCGAATTAAAAAATAAGGAGTCAAAGTTAGTTGCAATTGGAGAAACTGGGTTAGATTATCATTTTAATTATCCTATAGAATTGCAAAAGAAGTATTTTATTAAACAAATAAAATTAGCCAATAAATATGATTTACCAATAATTATACATTCGAGAGAATCACAAGAAGATGTAGAAAAGATATTGAAAGAATATAGAGTAAAAAAAACAGGTATAATGCATTGCTATTCTGGAACACCAGAAATGTCAAAAAAGTTTATTGATATGGGTTATTATTTAGGAGTAGGAGGACCTATTACAAGATATAAAGATATACAAGAAACAGTTAGAATTACTCCCATAGATAAAATTGTTATAGAAACAGATAGTCCAGTTTTGCCACCTGAACCATTTGAAAAGCATTCAAGAAATAATTCTTTGTATTTAAATTATATTGTGAAAAAAATAGCAGAAATTAAAGGTCTATCAGAGGAAGAAGTTGTAAAAAATACTACACAGAATGCATATAAAGTATATGGAATTAAAAAAAAATTATAAATTGGAGGATATACAATGAAGATAATAACTCTATGTGGAAGTTTAAAATTTCAAAAAGAGATGATGGAAATTGCAGAAAAAGTTGCATTAGACGGAAATTGTATTTTAACACCTGTTTATCCAGTATTAGATAATATTAAAAGAACAGAAGAGCAATTAGTAAAACTAAAAGAAGCACATTTTAAAAGAATAGAATTGTCTGATGCTATTCTAGTGATAAATGTGAATAATTATATTGGAAATAGTACAAATTTAGAAATAGATTATGCTAAAAAATTAGGCAAGAGAATTATATATTATACTGATTTAATAAAAGACAATTAGAGCGACAACTTACAATTTATCTTTTACATAAAAAATATAAAAAAAATAAAAAATTTAAAAAAAGAGTTGCATTTTTTTTTGCATATAATAGCATATAGATAGTTATCTATATATTAAAATTGAAAGGAAGTGTAAAAATGGAGAAACAGAAATATATAGAAAAAGCTGAAATGTTTAAAGTATTATCAGATTCTAATAGATTACAGATAATTGATATGCTTTCTTGTGGAGAAATGTGTGCATGTAAAATATTGGAAAAAATTAATATAACACAGCCAACTTTATCTCATCATTTAAAAGTATTAGCAGATAGTGAAATAGTAGAATCAAGAAAAGAAGCAAATTGGATGTATTATAAATTAAATGATAAAAAAATAAAAGAAATAATCGAATTTTTACAATTCATTTCAAACGATAAAAAAGATTGTATTTGCAAAAAATAAGATATACACCTTATTAAAGGTGTTATATTTTAAAATGATATATTGATATTTATCTATATAGATGCTTATAGGAAAGGAGTTTTGATATGCGATATGTATCACGATTTTTTAGCATTTTGAATGATGTTTTTCTAAAAATGATTTGGCTTTCTAATTTAATTACGTGGGTTGTAAATAACATTTTCGGATTACCGATTAACGATAATGATATATGGGGAAATATTGGAGGTAGTTTGCAATTCTTTATATATGATTCAATAAAAATTATAGCATTGTTATCATTTTTAATTTTTATATTTACATATATAGAAAGTAAATTTACACCAGAAAAAACAAGAAGAATATTAAGTAATTAAAAGGCATAAAAGGTGCAACATTAGGAGCATTACTTGGAACAGTAACACCATTTTGTAGCTGCTCAAGTATTCCAATATTCATTAGCTTTGTAAAAGCAGGACTTCCAATGAAAGTGACATTCAGTTTTTTAATATCATCTCCATTTGTAGATTTAGCATCAACAGTGTTACTAGCATCTATGTTTGGTTGAAAAGTTGCTATCACATATGTTGTTGTAGGAGTTTTACTTGCTATATTTGGAGGAATGATAATAGGAAAATTAAAATTGGAAAAATACATACAAGATTATGTATTTGATATGAAAGTTGGAGAAACAGAGGAAGTTGAACCTACTAAAAAGGAAAGAATTGAGTATGCAAAAGAACAAGTAAAGAATATATTTACAAAAGTATGGAAATATGTGTTACTAGGTGTTGGAATTGGAGCTTTAATTCATAATTGGATACCACAAGAATTAGTAGAAAAAGTATTAGGAAATTGCAATATATTTGTACCAATTTTGGCAGCAATAGTAGGGATCCCAATGTATGCAGATATATTTGGAACAATGCCAATAGCTGAAGCTTTGGTGTTAAAAAGAACAGGAATAGAAACTGTACTTACATTTATGATGGGAGTTACAGCATTATCAGTACCATCAATAGTAATGTTAAAGCAAGTAATGAAAAACAAATTATTAGGAATATTTGTAGGCATTATATCTGCAGGAATAATTGTTATAGGGTATATATTTAATATATTTCAATTTTTAATTATATAAAGGAAAGTGAGGAATTTAAAATGAATATTAAAGTTTTGGGAATGGGTTGTTGTAATTGTGTAAAATTATATGAAAATACACAAGATGCAGTAAAAGATTTAGGAATAGAGGCTAATATTGAAAAAGTAGAAGATATGGCAAAGATTATGGAATATGGAGCCATGAGAACACCTGCGTTAGTAATTAATGAGAAAGTAGTAGTTCAAGGTAGAATCCCAAAAAAAGATGAAATAAAGAAACTATTACAGAAATAGCTATAATAAATTTTAGCGAGCAGTTTCTGTTTTGTATCTTACAAAAATTTTGTTTTAAAATAAAAAAAGCATTGCAATGAGACAAATTAATAATAAATATTTCAACGAATTAAACGATGAAGAAAAAGCCAGAAGATATAAAAAGATAGACGATGAAACTAAAAAAATGGTATATAAAATATTTTATAATAAATAAAAGAAAAAAAGAAAGTAGCATATTACATTACTTGATATGCTACTTTTTATTATTTATTAGATTTTATAATTTTATTTGAAAGTAAGTTCAAAACAAAAAAGTTTAAAAGAACAAGAATAATTATAGAATATAAGCAATTATCATAAATCGTAAATCTTATCAAATTAAAGAAATTACTAAAAATGGTTATTCCTAAACAAAATAGAAGGAGCATAATAACTGCTAAAGCTAATCTATAAATTGAAAATGGAAATTTTAAATTTTCTTTTTTTCTTGCTTTTGACAGTGAGAAAATTAAAAGTAATCCAGTAAATCCTATAGTAATGACACATAATGTAGATAAATATTCATATGAAATATATCCGTAGTTTATAAATGTATGTCAAGCAAAAAACCATAATAATATCTGTTAAAGCAGTAGGCATTGCTTTTGAAATAATATTTTTCAAAAAGTTACCTTGTATTTTTTCTCTATTTGGTTCTAAAGCAAGCATAAACGAAGGTATGCCTATTGTAATTACACTGATTAAAGTTAATTGAATAGGCTCAAAAGGATAAGATTCTTGCATAAGTAAAAACATCAAAGAAAATATAGTAGAATAAATTGTCTTAACTAAAAATAGAGAAGAAGACCTTTGAATATTGTTAATAGTTTTTCTACCTTCTGCAACGATTTTAGGCATAGAAGAAAATTTAGAATCTAATAGAACTAATTGAGATACATTTTTTGTTGCATCACTACCATTAGCCATTGCTATACTACAATCAGCTTCTTTTAGAGCTAAGACATCATTAACACCATCACCAGTCATTGCTACAGTTCTTCCTAATTTTTTTAACTCTATAATGATTTCTTTTTTTTGATTTGGAGACACTCTACCAAATATAGTATAGTTTAAAACAATATCATGTAAATCTTGATTTTCAGTAACTTTTGACATATCAATATATTTATCAAAATTTTCAACATAGCATCTTTTAGCAATTTTAGAAACGGTTACTGGATTATCACCGTGATATTATTTTTATATCTACATCTTGCTTATAAAAATATTCTAAAGTTTCGACGGCGTTTTCTCTAATTTCGTCAAGCAGTAGTATTATTCCTATAGGTTCTAAAGTATTGGGCAAAGATCTTTTAGATAAAATTTCATTACTTTTAGCTAATAGCAAAACTCTGAACCCCTCTAGTAAATATTTTTCTATTAAATTTTCGTAGTTTTTATAATTATCTTTCAATAAAAACTCAGGAGCGCCTATTAAATAGCTTTCATCATTATTAAAAGTAATTCCAGACCATTTTGTTTCTGAAGAAAATGAAATTTTTCTAATAGGAACTAAATTTGAGTTAGGACTATTAAAATAATTTCTAATAGCTTGTATAGTAGAATTTTCATCTTCAGAACATTTACCTATATTAGATAAAATATTGTACATATTATCTTTATCATCATTAAAAGAAATATAATCTTTAACTATTAAGCTTCCTTTAGTTAGAGTTCCAGTTTTATCTAAACATAAAGTATCTACTCTAGCTAAAGTTTCAATACAATACAAATCTTGAACTAAAACTTTAGATTTTGAAAGCCTTATAACGCTAAGTGTTAATACAGTGCTTGTTAATAAAATTAATCCTTCTGGAATCATACCAATAACAGCAGCAACAGTTTGAATAACAGAATCTTGCAAGCTAATACCTTGCATATAATATTGACTTAAGAATAGTAAAATTCCTAAAGGGATAATAACAAAAGTTAAAAATTTGATTATTTTTCTTAAAGAAATCATGATTTCTGATTTTACTTTTTTGATATATTTAGCTTCTTTTGAAATTTTTGCGGAATAATTATCTTCTCCAACATGAATTACTTTAGCTATAATTTTTCCACTTATTAAATATGACCCAGATAAAATAGTATCTCCATATTTTTTTGAAATACTATCAGGTTCTCCTGTTATAAAAGACTCATTAACTAATGCTTCGCCTTTTAAAACAATAGAATCAGTTGGGATCTGGTCTCCTGTATTAAATACAACGATATCATCTAAAACCAAATCATTTATGCTAATTTTTTCTTTTTTACCATTCCTTATAACTGTACTTTTAGAAGCAGACAAAATAGAAAGTTTGTCCACCAATTTTTTAGAGTGTATTTCTTGAATAGTACTAATTGCAGTATTAATAATTATTATAAATATAAAAAGTATATTTTTATATGAGCCAACTAAGAATACTGCCAAAGCTAAGAAAAGATTTAAAAAATTAAATAAAGTGAAAAAATTTTCACATAATATACGTTTAATTGATTTAGTTGGGATAGATGTGTCGTAATTTACTAATTTCTCATCTATTCTTTTTTGTATTTCGTCACCTGTAAGTCCAAAAAACTCCAATTCTTCATTCATATAAAATTTCACCTCTTAGAAAAAATAAGAATTAAATAATTTATAACACAAATTTTATCACACAGCAAAATATAAGTCTAGGATAGAACAGAATGATTCTTCTTTATCCAAAATATTATTATCATATAAATTTATATTTTAATATAATTTTACTTGAAATTTAAACAAAAAAAGCAAAAAAATGGATAAATGAGAATTGACCCCAGTTAGCCATATTTGAAAAAATGTAAAAAGTGGTATAATAGGTATGTAGTAATGCAGAAAGGAGAACTGTTAGAAGATATAACAGTGAAAGTACAGACATCATGACAATTACTATTAGAGAAAGAGCGTTAAAAGATGTACAAAAGGTTCGGGAAGAAAATGTTAACAAATATCTTTTAGTCAAATTAAGGAATTTATACGAACTCGTTTCAAATATTTCTTTTTTAGACGAAAAGATTACACTAAAAGAATTAGATTTAGAAAATACCTTTGGGTTAAAAAATTTAAATGATAGTGAAGATATTATCAAATATTTTGTGACTCTGAAACATGAATTTATGATAATTCTTAAATCCCCAGATTATTGTAATACTAATTTTGAAACTTTAAAATTAATAGTATGCTTAAACGCCTTATGTTCTGACGAAAAGGAATTAAAGAGAATATTGAAAGTCAGAAAAAAGGATGGAAAGCTATATACATTTTATAAAATTATTGAAATTTACAATGATTATATAAGATTATTAACTGAGTCAAATAGCGGAAAAAGCGAAAAAGAAAATTTTACGATAGTCATGAATCAATTAGTAACATCTTTTAAAGCATCAGAAAAATAGGGAAAAATTTTTTCTCTATTTTATTTTTTGCTTTTCATATTTATTTTCTATAAATAAATGTATAATGAAAATATTTAGCAACTTAATTTATTTTACTTGTTTTTATTGATTCTTGTAGCAATTAATAGTATAATATTTAACGTTATAGGTTATTAAAATCCTATAAGAAGGCAACTGCCTTTTATGTCATTTATTTAATAGCATTATAAGGAGGACTAGAAAATGGCAATTCAGGATGTGGGGAAAAAATTATTATTAAATGAAAAAGAATTTCAAATTGATTTATCCAGTGAAATTCAAAGACAAAGATTTGATTTAATATGTGAAGTACTTGATCTTTCAGATAAAATCTCTATGGAAATAAGAAGTTTAGTTTTATATAGATCATATTTCGATATTAAAAAAAGAAAAGATAGAGTTGAGCATGCAGAAATGCTAAAAGAATATTTAATAAAAATAAAAATCCTAGAAGCAAATATGCTAGAAATGAAAAAAGAAATGGATGATTATATTATTTTAAATTCTTATTATAAGTATGCTTTAAAAAGATTAAAATTTGAAAAAGACTCACTGAAAGAATGGATAAACATTTTGAAAAAATAATTTAATAATTTATTTCCCAAAAAGAACTTTAATTTAAGTTCTTTTTTTATTTGTGTTGTAAAAAATAAAATCAAATGATAGAATAAGTAAAAAACGAGAGGAAAATGATTTTAATGGGAGAAGTTAAGTGGACAAAAGAACAAAGCCAAGCTATATATGAAAAAGGTAATAATATTCTAGTAGCAGCAGGTGCTGGAAGTGGTAAGACAGCTGTTCTTGTTGAAAGAATAATAAACAAAATAATAAACGAGAAAATTGATATAAATAAACTTTTAGTGGTTACATTTACAAATGCAGCTGCTTCAGAAATGAGAGAAAGAGTTTTAGATGCAATATATAAAAAATTAGATGAAGATAGTGAAAATACTCATTTACAAAGACAAATTACATTACTTAATAAAGCAAGTATTTGTACAATAGATTCTTTTTGCTTAGAGGTAGTAAAAAATAACTTTTATCAACTTGATAATATTTCTCCTAATTTTAGAATAGCAGATAATACCGAAATTGAGATATTAAAAGAAGAAACTTTAGAAGAATTATTTGATAAAAAATATGAAGAAGAAAATGAAGATTTTTTAAAACTAATAAATACATATACTAGTTACAAAGATGATTCACCTTTAAAAGACCTTATATTAAAAATATTCACACACATAGGTAGTAATCCATTCCCAGAAAAATGGCTTAAAGAAAAAATTGAATTATTTAATCTAAGTGAAGATTTAGAAAAAGATTTTTCAAATACAATATGGGGAAAAGAATTATTAAATGAACTTGAAGAAGAGGTAATAGATGATATAACAGCATTGGAAGGAATAGAGGAAAGTTTGTCATTTGATCCTGAATTAGACTCATACCAAAAGATAGTAAGAAATGATATAGATATGCTTGTAAAACTTAAAAATCATTTAGATAATTGGGAAGATGCATACAACATTTCTAAAGAAACAAATTTTGTACAATGGAGGGGCAAAAAAGTAGAATCTGAAATCAAAGATGAAGCAAAAAAAGTAAGAGATGATGTACGAGATAAATTCAAGAAACTAAAAGGGAAGATTATGGTTTCAGATTCAAAACAATCTAATATAGATATATTAGATATGTATCATATATTAGTAAAATTAGAAAACCTCATATTAGAATTTTCTAATAACTTTGCAAAAAAGAAAAGAGAAAAGAATATTGTTGATTTTACTGATATAGAGCATTTTGCCTTGAAAATATTATTAAAAGAAAATGAAGATGGTAAAATAGAGCCTTCAGATATTGCAAAAAAATATCAAGAAAAATTTGAAGAAATTGCTATTGATGAATATCAAGATAGTAACTTAGTACAAGAATATATACTTACTTCAATATCTAGAGGAAACAATATATTTATGGTAGGAGATGTTAAACAAAGTATATATAAGTTTAGACAAGCAATGCCAGAACTTTTCTTAAATAAATACCAAACATACAAGGAAAAAGAAAAACAAAATGACGGAGATAATTTAAAAATAAAATTATTTAAAAATTTCAGAAGCAGAGAAAATGTATTAGATTTTACCAATGTTATATTCCAAAATATAATGAGCAGCCTTTTAGGTGACATTGAATATAACGAAGATGAATATTTAAACTTAGGCGCAAGCTACAAAGATTCAAACCAAAACTTAAACACAGAAATAGATATAATAAACATAAAAAAAGATGAAGACGAAGATGATAATGATAAATATATTTATTCAAAAGAAACAGATGATGATGAAGATAATGAAGAAGAAACAGAAGAAAAAGAACCACAAAGAATAGAAGATTTAGAGGTAGAAGCTAAATATGTTGCAAGAAAGATAAAAGAATTAGTAGATAGCAAATTTCAAGTATGGGATAAGAAATTAGAGGATTTTAGACCAATAAAATATAGAGATATAGTAGTTTTATTAAGAGCAACATCTGTTGCTTCACCAGTTTTTGAACAAGAAATTTTATCATTAGATATACCTGTGTTTTCTGATATGTCACAAGAATATTTAGACTCTATTGAAATCACAACAATAATGAATTTGTTAAAAATCATTGATAATCCTATGCAAGATATTCCACTAGTTACAGTATTAAGGTCTAATATAGGTAAATTTACTGATGATGATTTAATAAGAATTAGATTATCAGATAAACAAGCTAATTTTTATACTTGCTTACAAAAAGCCATAATTGATGTAGAAGAAAGTTTAAGTAATAAAATAAAAAGATTTTTAGATAATCTTGATAAATGGAGAAAAGAACAAGAATATCTATCATTAGATGAATTTATATGGAAAATATATTTAGACACAGGATACTATAACTATGTAGGATTAATGCCAAATGGAGAGCTAAGACAAGCAAACCTAAAAATGTTATTTCAAAAAGCCAAACAATATGAAAGTGCTAACTTTAAAGGGTTATACAACTTTATTAACTTTATAGACAAAATAAAATTAAGTAGTCGGAGATTTAGGTTCTGCAAAACTAATAGGAGAAAATGATGATGTAGTAAGGATAATGAGTATTCATAAGAGTAAAGGACTAGAATTTCCAGTAGTATTTTTATCAAATACAGGAAAACAATTCAACTTAACAGATTTAAATCAAAGCATACTATTACATCAAGACATGGGAATAGGAGTAAAATATATAGATTATGATAAGCAAATACAATATAACACATTAACTAAAGTTGCATTAAAAAATAAAATATTGACAGAAACTTTATCAGAAGAAATGAGAATCTTGTATGTAGCACTTACTAGAGCAAAAGAAAAAATCTATATAACAGCTACTGTTAAAGATTATGAGAAAAAACAAGAAGAAATGAGAAAGCAAATTAGCAAATATGAAATAAAAAACGGAAAGATAAATCCTATCTTAGTAAAAAAATATAAAAAATACATAGACTGGATTTTACTAGTATTAGAATATGAAAATAAGAATTTAGATAATACATGTACATTACAGATATTAGATAAAAACAAACTTATAGACTCATTTGAAGAAAAAGAAAAAGAAGAAAAAGATTTAATTAAAGAATTAAATGAAACAAAAGTAGATGCTGAAGAAGTAGAAAAAATCAAAGAAAAACTAGAATTTAAATATAAATATGAAAATTCTACTAAAACAATAACAAAAACATCAGTATCAAACATCAAGAAACTAAAACAAGAAAGTCGAACAAATCAAGCAAAACAAGAAAGTCAAACAATTACCACTAACAATAAAGCAAACAACATAGAAGATAATGATAAAGAAGGAAAAGAAGAAAATAATGGACTAGAATTTTTAAAACCAGAATTTTTAAAAGACAGTAAAGAAGAAAAAATTACTCCAGCTAAAAAAGGTACACTAATACATAGAACTATACAACAATTAGACGAGAAAAAAGAATATACATATGAAGATATAAAAAACATGATAGAAGAAATGAAATCAAAAAACATATTTACAGAAAAAGAAGCAGAAAGTATTGATATAGACAAGATACTACAATATACCAAATCAGAAATATGGAAAGAACTAAAAGAAGCTAAAAAAGTATATAAAGAAAAACCATTCTATATCAACATACCTGCAAAAGAAATTGATATCGACAACAATAGTGATGATAACATACTAGTACAAGGTATAATAGACCTATACTATATAACAAAAGATGATAAACTAGTTTTAGTAGATTACAAAACGGACTATATAAAAAAAGGAGAAGAACAAAAACTAATAGAAAGATACAAAGTACAAATGGAACTATACGAAAAAGCCTTAACCAAAGCACTAAACAGAAAAGTAGACAAAAAAATAATATATTCTGTAACACTTGGTTCCACCAGTGAATTGTAGCATGGATTATGTCGAAAAATGTAAAAGATAAATAGATTAAATAATTCAAACTAAAAGATAAAAAAAGTAACATATACTACACTATTAAATATTAGTTTTTCTGCATACCTTGAAAAAACTAGCATAATTTGCTATAATCTCAAATTTGACAGTTAAACGCTCAAAGTATTGATGCAAAATACTTTGA
>CAMFER010000039.1 GCA_945949485.1 uncultured Clostridium sp.
ATTATTATTTGTAAATAATTTCTTTATATACTATTTCCTCTGCTATATTTTTTATTGAATTCAATTATTACAAACTCAAAAAAGATGAAATTGTATTATTTATATAAACTCATCTTCTAAATATGTGAAAATTTTATAATTTACTAAATTGTTGTTAGGAGGAAACCTTTGCTATTACTACATTTTAATTTTTCGTCATAAGAAAACAAAACTGTAATTACCAACGCTATTAGTGTTATACCATTTTCTCTTTTTTTCATAAAAACGCCTCTTTCTTTAATCTCTTTTTTTATAATATCTTATTTGCATTTTCTTTCATTTCTTCTTTTATAGAATTTATATTTGCATAGCCATCTCTTTCTATATAATATTTTATGTATTTATTATACTTTAAATTTCTTTCATTTTTCAATATCAATAATACATTTAACCCAAAAGTAATATTCTCGTAATAATTTTGTAATAGATACATAATTTTTAATGTATAAAAAGATTTTACATATTTTTTTGCTAAAATAATAATAAATCAAACTTAAACAAGGAGGCTACTGTGGAATTTAAAAGAAAAAAAGATTTAAGAGAACACCATGACAAATTACAAAAAGATATTGCAAAACTTCTTGGAATTTTTCAACAATATTATTCTGAATATGAAAAAGGAAATCGTACTTTTCCTATTCAACATCTAATTACTTTAGCCAAATTTTATGATACATCTATTGACTATATTGTAGGTTTATCTAATGATAAATCTAATTTAAACAACAAAAAAACAAGTTAACTTTGTAAAATCCATACATAATTAACTTGTTTTTATTTTATATCTCCATCTGGCTTCCTAGGAAAGTCGCTGCTGATTGTGCTACTTTTTTTTCAACTTCATTCATTTTACCATTTGCTTCTTTTGACATTAGAATAACAGTTCCTATAGTATCTCCATTAGAAATTATTGGGTAAACTACTTGCGCATTATTTCTTCTTTCATTGTTATCATTTTTTGTTATGGGCATAGCAACATTACTATTTTCACCACTTGTATATACTTCTCTATCTTCCATTAATTGCTCTAATTCTGGACTTATATCTTGTTCTAAAAATTCTTTTTTAGAACCACCTGATACAGCTATTATACTATCTTTATCAGTAATACATGCTATATGCCCCGTAGTTTTTGATAAAGTCTCTGCATATCCTGCAGCAAATTCAGATAATTCTCCTATAGGAGAATATTTTTTTAGTATAACCTCTCCTTCACGATCTGTAAATATTTCTAATGGATCTCCTTCTTTAATTCTTAAAGTTTTCCTAATTTCCTTTGGAATAACAACTCTTCCTAAATCATCTATTCTTCTTACAACCCCTGTTGCTTTCATTTTTTTCCTCCTTTTATATTTTTAATGTCTAATATTATTATGACAAAAGAAGAAAATTTTATTCATTTTTTTATTTTTAGGAAATTAAAAGATTGGAAGTATATTTCCAATCTTCTATTTATTATTCAACACTTTCGACTACTTTATCCTCTTTTTTTGGTAAAAAAGTTGGTTTATATTTATCTAAAATATATTGCAAACTATCTGAAAATTCTTTTAACATAACAATTTTAATTGAAGGTTCTTTTCCTTTCAAATAATCATCAATGATCTGTTTTAGTTGTTTTATAGTTTTCATTTCTGGTTCAATTTCTCTACTATACTTATCAACTCTATCTACTAATTTTTCTTTTATTAAAACTATATCTTCATTACTTGCACATGATATTCTTTGGAATAATTGGAAAGGATCATAGTACTTAAATATTGGTACTTCCATACATTCTTTGTCGAATTTTTCATAAAACCTTTCCATTTTCATTGGAATACATTTCATAACTTCTTCAGCTTTTTCTTTATACATTTTATCTTTTAATTGTTCATTTAACATATGAAAATGTTTTAAAATATCTTCCATATCTTCAGCTACATCTTCTATTGCAATTTTTCCTAATTCTTCATTTACATTTTCACAATAATCTGAATTTAATGATGCAATATTCATTCCATTAAAGAATATGTTTTTTAAAGTTTTTAAATCATAAGTAATTAAATTTTTTCTTGAAAAATAGCTAAAATATGCAAATATTTTCACTATATCTATAAGTTTTATCTTACCTTCTTTTATATCTTCAATTATTTCTTCTATAACACCTTCAAATTGGTCATCAGATATCTTCCAATATTCTTCTGTAAGTAGTCTTCTATATGCTGGTAAATTTTCAGTATCTATCGTATTTCTTATTGTTTCCATATTATCTTTAAATATCTTCATATCAAATATACGTGTTCTAACATAATATTCAATAAATTTAAAGAAACGATATTCTGATTTAAAATTGTAATAATAGTTGTTATCAAATTCTTTAATATAGAATTGTCTGTTATCCATAAGTATTCTTGAAGAAACCAATATTGACTTATATTCTTCATTATCTTTAATATTTACAAATTTATCTTTTGTAATTTTACCTGCTTTTATTTCAAAAGACACAGCTATTGTAAATATTAGCATTGTTTGCATAATTCTATGATTAGTATTAGGATATGATTTATTAACCATTTCATATACTTTTTTAAAATCATTTAAAGCGTGTTTTAAAATTCTTAAGTTTCTAGTTCCACTCTTATTAAAAGTAGATATTATTAATCCAGTATTTTCTCTTAAAAATCTTATTAAATCTGGATTATTTTCATATCGCATTAATATTCCATTTATAATATAGTCAAACTTCGGATTATATTCAAAAGTTTCACCAATTAGTTTTTCTTTTATTCTTTCATAATCATTAGCTTTATCAAAAACATGCTCAATTTTATCTCTAATTTTTTCAACCATTGGTTTGTCAGCTTTATTAAGTTCATTTTGTTTGTCTAATAAATACGTTGCAATAAAGGTTTTCATCTCTAAATTAGAACTTTTTAACTTTGTAGATAATTCTTTTTCGTTACATATAATTATTGTCTTTATATGATCATGTTCAACAAAGTTATTAATATATCCCAAAATATCAATAACATCAACATTAGCTCTTTCTAAGTCGTCAAAACAAAGAACTTTATCATCTGTTGAAAAAAACTCCTTGTAATCTACTTTATCTCCATTTTGTGTAACTCCAAAAAAGTTTGCCATATCAATACCTGTCTTTGCGTATTCTGGAATTGTTGTCTGTCCATTATTGTTCATGAACTTTCTTAAATTTTTGTCCATCAATTGAGTTGTTTCAATAAATATCTTTTTACTAATATCTTCTAGATTAGATATTCCATATAAAGACATATATATTGTTGTATATCTTTTTCCATTTAACTGCATTGATTCTATTTTTTTCTTAATTTTATTATTCCAAAAATGAGTTTTTCCGTGATCCCCATTCACCATTAATCATAACAGCATAATCAGTATAATCTGACCTTATATAATCTAAGATACTTTCAACTAAATCTTCCATTATTCCTCCTAACATACCTAATATTTAACAATCTATTAAACTTATTTATATATTTTTATTTTAAAATATTAGGCAATTAATTAATCTTTTGCTATTGTGAGTATTCCTATTTTTTTAGGATTGTACATTTTTAATATTCTACTACATTCATTAACAGTACTGCCTGTAGTAAAGACATCATCAACTACTAATATTTTTTTATTATTTATTTTTTCAAAATTAGTAATTTTATATGCATTTTTAACATTTAATAACCTATTTTCTTTGGTGAGTCCACTCTGTTTTGGAATATCTTTTATTTTTAATAATAGATTTTTATAACATTGAACTTCCAATCTCTTAGCTATTTTTCTTGCTATTAAATAACTTTGATTATATCCTCTTTGTTTTTTCCTTTTATTACTAATAGGAACTGGAATAATTGTATCATAAGATTTCAAAATTTTAAAGAACTTTTCATTTTTTAACAAAAAATTTACAAAAGTCTCATATAAATATGATTCATCATTAAATTTATAACTTAATATTATTTTTCTTATAATCCCTTCATATTTAAAAACATATAATAATTCATCAAAATATATGTTGGAATTATATAAATTCTCACTTAAACTTTTCAAATTTTTTTGTTTTGAAAACTTTGCTTCCTCCAATAATTTAATTTCACATTTCTTGCACAAACTATTTTTAGCAAACTTTCCACAAACTCCGCATATCTGTGGAAACAGTAGGTTCCACCAACTAAATGTTTCAATTTTTTTGTCGTTTTTTGTCATAATATAATCTCCTATACAATGCCGATCTACTAATTTCTAATATTTCTGCTATTGCAGTTTTATTTATTCTATATGAATTTTCTAATAAAAATAATATAAGTTTATTTAAATATTTATCATCTTCTTTTATTTGGTTTTTTGAAATGTTTTCTCGAATTAAAAAATCTGATATTGCTTTTTCTAAACTTTTTCTATTTTCCTCAATTTGAATTTCTTGATATTCTATACTTTCTAAATTTTTTAAATAATTTTCTTCTGAACCAAAAACTAGATTTAAAACTTCTGAATTAATAAAATTTTTCTTTGCAAAATAATCATTATATGACGAAAATTTATATTCCGCTTCTCCTTTTACAATACCCTTTTTTACAGGATTCATATGTATATATTTTATACATCTAAACAAATGATTTTGAGAATATATTGGTTTCATATAAAATCTACCTCTAAACACATATCCTACTCTATTATTTACTTTGTTGTAATATTTAGCATATATTAAATTAATTCTTTCCATAAATTTTGTTATATTTTGTATATCTTCTGTATACAACAATAGATGAACATGATTATCCATTATACAATATGCTATTATTTTGATATCAAATTGCTTATAAAATTTTTTCATTAACTCAAAATATTTTTCTTTATATTTATTTTTTATAAATATATTTTCTCTATTAAGTCCTTGCACCATATTATGAGTTATGATATTTCCTATTAGACCTTTTACTATTCTTGACAATTTATCAACTCCTTTTCAAAATTGATTATAACTTGTTATTTACAAGATTTCAATATGCTGTTTCTGACAATATTTTATTAAACTCGACAAAAAAACTGAGACAAATGATTGGTGGAATCATTGTCTCAATTTAAACTCTAAACCTGTATTTCGTTTTTTACTGTCTACATTTCTTATCATATATTCTATTGCTGAATCACTTCCGATTATTATTAGTAATTTTTTTGCTCTTGTTATTCCTGTGTATAATAAATTTCTTGTTAATAACATTGGTGCTGTTTTAGGTATTACCATTATTACTACATCGAATTCGCTTCCGTTGTGCTTTATGTATTGTTATTGCATAGCTGTGTTCTATTTGATCAAGTTCTGAAAATTCATACCATACTGTTTTTTCATCATCAAATTTTATTTCTACTTGCTTTTCTTTTTCATCTATATCAATTATTGTTCCTATTTCTCCATTAAATACTCCACTTCCTAATTCTTTTCCTTTATTTAGACCTTCTTTTATTTCTTTTTCCCAGTATATATCATAATTATTTTTTATTTGCATTATTCTGTCTCCTGTTCTATATATTGCTCCCATATTTGCTTTTTCAGGTAAATTATCTATATTAGGATTAAGTTTTTCTTGAAGGCTTTTATTTAATTCTCTAGTACCTAACATTCCTTTTTTTGTTGGAGACAGTACTTGGATATTTTGAAAGAAGTCATAATTTCCAAATTTCTCTAATCTACCTGTACATAATGATAACACTTCATTTAATATTTTTTCTTGGTTGTTTTCTTTAATATAGAAGAAATCTTCCATTGTATCATCTGTTATTTCTTCATCTTCTTTTTTTATAAATCCTTCTCCTTTATTTACTTTATGTGCGTTTAATACGATTTTACTCTTAGCTGCTTGTCTGAAAATTTTATCTAAATGTACTGTTTCTATTGCTTCAGAGTGTATTAAATCTTTTAACACACTTCCTGGCCCTACTGAAGATAATTGGTCTTCATCTCCTACTAATATTAGTTTTGTTCCTTGATATATACATTTTAATAAATAGTTTATTAGAAACATATCTACCATAGACATTTCATCAACAATAATTAAATCTGCATCTATTGGTGCTCCTTCATAATCATTTATTGTTTTATACAAACTATCTTCATCTATTTTTCCTATCTCTAATAACCTATGTAATGTTGATGCTTCTTTCCCTGTAGTTTCTGTCATTCTTTTTGCTGCTCTTCCTGTTGGAGCAGCTAACACTACTTTATATCCTTTTTCTTCATATATGTCTATTATACTTTTTATTATCGTAGTTTTTCCAGTTCCTGGTCCTCCCGTAATTATTGTGACATTATTATCATTTATTGCAAATATTGCATCTTTTTGTTTTTCTGATAACTCAATATTTGATTTTTTTTCTATTCTTTTTAATATTTTTTCTATATTTTTTATATACTTCATATTTTTAGCTTTTTTAAGCCTTAATATTCTAAAAGCTATTTCTTCTTCTACATTATAGAAATTTTCTAAATATATATATTCTTGTCCATCTCTATTTTCTATAACTACTTCTTTATTAGCTCTTAAACTTATTAATCCATCTTCTATTTCATCTGTTGTTACATCAAGAAGCGTTATTACAAATTGTATTAAGTTTTCTTTCAATACACATGAATGTCCATTATATGTCGTACGTATTAATCCATATTTTATTCCACTTGTAATCCTCTTTTCATTATTGCTACTAATTCCTAAATCTAAAGCCATTTTATCTATTTGTTTAAAATCTACTCCTCTAGCTATATCTATTAATATATATGGATCATTTTCTATTTGTTCTATAGCATTTATTCCTAATAGATTATATACTTTTTTTGCATATTCTGCTCCTATTCCAAATCTATCTAAGAATCCTACAATTTGCCATACTTCCCAGTTTTCTATAAAGCTTTGTGATATTTCTTTTGCTTTTTCTTCTGATATTCCTTTTATTTCAGCTAATCTTTGTGGTTCACATTTAAAGACATATACTGTTTCTTCTCCAAATTTTTTTATAATTCTTTTTGCTAATATTTCTCCAATTCCTTTAATATTTCCATTTGCCAAATATCGTTCTAATGCACCTAAGGTTTTAGGCATTATCTTTTCAAATGTATCTATTTTAAATTGTCTTCCATATTCTTTATGTTCTACAATTTTTCCTATTAACTTTAAACTATCTCCTTCATGGATAAATGGTAAGTAACCTACTACTGTTAACAATTCATCATCTGTTTCAAATTCTGCTACCATATAGCTATTTACTTCATTTGAATATATTATATTTGTTATTTCTCCTGTTATCTCCATATTCATCTCCTATTCTTTATTTTATAAGAATATCATAAAAACATATTTATTTCAAGAAATTTGAGATTTAAAAATATTGAATTAAGCAAATTTAAATATTGAATTAGATATAAAAAAGATAGTTAATAATTATTAACTATCCTTTGGCTTTAATGCAAACATCCAACCTTTTGCAAACCGATTGTTGCTCCTTACATATTCTTCTTCTAAAAAGTTAGCTTTTATTGGATATTCATCTGGAAATTTGTGTGACCATGTTCCATTATCATCTCTTCTTAACAAATGATATACTCCAAGATGCTTATCCCTTCTAAGATATATTAGGAATTCTCCATTTTTCAGATGAATTATTTCTCTTAATCTTACTTGCCTAATTTCGAATCCTAAAAATCTTACTTCTTCTTGTAGAGTGTCTATAAGAGTATCTTCGTCTGTATTTTTTGTACATCTTTTCCCTATAAAATCCCCAATAAGTGCAAATTTATCAATCTTAAGATTTAAAGAATATGGATAACAGCCTGCTTTTAAGTAATTCTCCCATTCTTCTGGGTAAAATTCTATTGGATGATTCCGATTATTTAACATCTTTTGCATAAATACCTCCTATTTTTGCATCTGCCTTCTTCTATTATACCATATTTGCCTATTTATGTAAAATTATGTATTATCCACATCATCTATGATTTCTTTACATTCTTTCCAATTGAGAACTTTCAAACAATCATATTCTTTTGATAGTTTTTTTGCTATTTCTTTAGTTTTATCTTCTGATTTCAGATCAGCTACTATTATATTTTTTAGAAATTCTTCTCTTCCGTATATAATTTTGAATAATATTGCTCTTAAAAATCCTTCTATCCTTTCTTCTTGATTTTTAACTGCTATTATAACATATATTCCATCTGCTTTAAACTTTGTATATGTACTTATGTATATTATATTTTTTATTATTTCAAATAAACCATATAAGGACAAAGTCCAAATTACTACACTTGCTACAAATTCCATTTCTCTGCCTCCTATGGTTTATTATATGTTTTTATTTTTTTATTTGATACAATTCAAATTTATACAAAATAAAAAAGAAAACTCAAAATCGAATTTCCTTTTTTACTGTTATATAACTAATATTAACTTTATTAATTACTATTAAAAATTATATTAATTGTAATATAGCAACTTCTGCTCCGTCTCCTCTTCTTGGACCAGCTTTTACTATTCTTGTATATCCACCAACATTTTTTCCTGCATATTTTGGAGCTATTTCGTTAAATAATTTTGATGGTAAATCTATATTTTTACCTTCGCTATCTTTAACTTTATTTAAATTTCTCATCATTTTTCTTCTTGCATTTAATCTTGTTGGCATATCTTTTTGTCTTTTTTCAGTAGTTTCTTCTTTAACTACTTTTAAATATTCTTTACCATTTTTGCTTTTTACTAATTCTGTTTCTTTGTTTCCTTTTGCATCTAATTTAGCTTTAACTACTTTAACTTCTACTGTTTCGAAATTATCTTTTTCTTTTATTGCTAAAGAAATTAAACTATCTGCTATAGCTTTAACTTCTTTTGCTCTAGCTAAAGTTGTTTCAACTTTTCCATGCATTATTAAATCTGTTGTTAAAGTCTTAAGCATTGCTATTCTAATATCAGTTGTTCTACCTAACTTTCTATTTGTAGCCACGTTTTTCACCTTCCTCTTTACAATTATCTTCTCTATATCATCTTACATTTTATTCATCTTCTTTGGCAAAATCTAAGCCTAATGAATGCAATTTTGCAGTTACCTCATCAAAAGATTTTTTACCTAAGTTTCTAACTTTCATCATATCTGTTTCAGTCTTATTAGTTAAATCTTCTACTGTAGCAATTCCTGCTCTCTTTAAGCAGTTAAATGATCTAACTGATAATTCTAATTCTTCAATTGACATTTCTAGAACTTTTTCTTTCTTAGATTCTTCTTTTTCAATCATTACTTGAGTATTTTTTGTTGCTTCAGATAAATCTATGAATAATTCTAAATGACCTGTCATAACTTTTGCAGCCAAGCTTAATGCTTCATGAGCTTTTAAACTTCCATCTGTCCAAACTTCTATGGTTAATTTATCATAATCAACCATTTGACCAACTCTAGTATTTTCAACTTGATAATTTACCTTTTTTACAGGTGTATAAATTGAATCTATTGGAAGAACTGATATATCTTGATTTGGCTTTTTATTTTGTTCAGCTGAATTATATCCTCTTCCTCTATCAGCTGTCATTTCCATTTTTAGGTGTCCACCTTCTGAAACTGTAGCTATATGTAAATCTGGATTTAAAATTTCAACTGTTCCATCTGTTAATATATCTGCTGCTGTTACTTCTCCTTCGCCTTTAAAATCTATTCTTAAGATTTTTTCTTCATTGCCATCGAATTTCATTCTTACATTTTTTAAGTTCACAACTATTTCTGGAACATCTTCTACAACATTTGGTATTGTAGAAAATTCATGTAATACTCCATCGATTTTAACACTTGTTATACTGCATCCTGGTAATGATGAAAGTAAAATTCTTCTTAAAGAATTTCCTATTGTTACTCCATAACCTCTTTCTAATGGTTCGCATACAAATTTTGCATAATTATTTGCATCATTTACTTTTAGACATTCAATATTTGGCTTTTCAAATTCAATCATTCTTACCTCCTAACGTTTGAGATCTTATCTCAAATCTAAAAAACTATATAGGTTATTTCCAAATAAAATTTAAGAGTTTTGCTTAAATCTTTTTTTGTTATTTTAATTATTATTTTGAGTAAAGCTCTACTATTAAATGTTCTTCTATTGGAATATCAATATCTTCTCTTGATGCTAAAGTAATAACTTTTCCACTTAAGTTATTTAAATCTTTTTCTAACCATTTTGGTACTACTCTAGATTTATTAATTTCAGCCATTTCTTTGATACTTGCATAATCTTTTTTGCTTTCTCTTACAGAAATAACATCACCTGGTTTTACTAAGTATGATGGTATATCAACTTTTTTACCATTTACTTCAAATAATCCGTGAGTTACTAATTGTCTAGCTTGTGGTCTTGTTGAAGCAAAACCTAATCTAAATACTACATTATCTAATCTACTTTCTAGGATTTGTAGTAAGTTTTCACCTGTAACTCCTTTTTTGTTTGATGCCATATCAAAATATTTTCTAAATTGTTTTTCTAAGACACCATATACAAATTTTGTTTTTTGTTTTTCTTTTAATTGTAAACTATATTCACTTGCTTTTCTTCTACTTACATTTGGTTTCTTTTTGCTTTTTTTGCTGTAACCAAGAAAAGCTGGCTCTATTCCTAAGCTTCTACATCTTTTTAGCACAGGATCTCTATTTATAGCCATTATTTACACCTCCATAATTAATTTTCTATCTTCTTTTTAACCTTATACTCTTCTTCTTTTTGGTGGTCTACATCCATTGTGTGGAATTGGTGTTACATCTTTTATTGCACTTATTTCTAAACCTGCTGTTTGAAGAGCTCTTATTGCTGCTTCTCTACCAGCTCCAGGTCCTTTAACAAATACTTCTACAGATTTTAAACCATGTTCCATAGCAGCTTTAGCAGCTGTTTCAGCAACTTGTCCTGCTGCGAATGGTGTACTTTTTCTTGAACCTTTGAATCCTAATTCTCCAGCGCTTCCCCAAGAAATTGTATTTCCTTGTGTATCAGTAATTGTAACTATTGTATTATTAAAACTAGAATGAATGTGAGCTGAACCTTTTTCAATGTTCTTTCTATTTCTTCTAGCAACTTTTTTTGTTGTTACAGTTTTAGCCATTTTGTCTTTTCCTCCTCTATTAAAGATTTTTATTCTCTATTTTAGATTCATATCTTATTTTTTACTTTTGCTTACTAATTTTCTAGGACCTTTTCTTGTTCTAGCATTAGTTTTTGTTCTTTGTCCTCTTACTGGAAGACCTCTTCTATGTCTTAAACCTCTGTAGCATCCAATTTCTGTAAGTCTTTTAATATTAAGAGCAACCTCTCTTCTTAAATCACCTTCAACTGTGTATGATTCATCCATTACTTTTCTAATAGCGTTAACTTGTTCATCTGTTAAATCTTTTACTCTAGTATCTGGATTTACACCAGCTTTTTCAAGAATTTTTTTAGAACTTGATACTCCTATTCCATAAATATATGTAAGTCCTATTTCAACTCTTTTTTCTTTAGGTAAATCAACTCCTGCTATACGAGCCATATTTTTTTGCACCTCCATTAAAATTCTAAAAGAGAACTATATGTTCTCAAAGATTGTCTTAGTATTTTTAAAGGTGAAATGCACTAGCGTTTACTCTAGCCTCTTTAAAAACCTTAAAGACATATATATAAACACAAATTGATAAAAAACCTTTATTGGTTTACAGCCGCTACCAAATTTGTGTTATTAACATTAGACTATCCTTGTCTTTGTTTGTGTTTAGGGTTTTCACAAATAACTCTAATTACACCTTTTCTTTTAATTACTTTACATTTGTCACACATTTTTTTAACTGATGGTCTTACTTTCATTTTACTTAGCACCTCCTTGGCTTTTTGTAGTACTTTTATATTTTTGGGTTAATTTCAAATTATTTTGCTCTCCAGGTAATTCTTCCTCTTGATAAGTCATATGGTGAAAGTTCAACTTTTACTTTATCACCTGGTAATATTTTAATATAATTCATCCTTAGCTTTCCTGAGATATGGGCTAATATTTGATGTCCATTTTCTAACTCTACTTTAAAATTAGTATTTGGTAGTGCTTCAACTACTGTTCCCTCAACCTCTATAACATCTTCTTTTGCCATTTTCTCCCCTCCTATAAAAAGCTTTTTCCTTATTTTTAAGCGAAATATCGCAATTTTGTATTATAACTACTATAGTATACATCAAAATCAAAGTATTGTCAATATTTCTGGCTCTTTTTCTGTAATTAAAATTGTATTTTCATAGTGAGCTGCTAAGCTACCATCTTCTGTTATAATTGTCCATCCGTCATTTAGCTCTAAAATATTAGGTTTTCCTTGAATTACCATAGGTTCTATTGCTAGAGTCATGCCTGGTTCAAGTCTTATTCCTCTTCCTGCTTTTCCGTAATTAGGTATTCCTGGATCTTCATGCATTTCTCTTCCTATTCCATGTCCTTGAAATTCTCTTA
>CAMFER010000040.1 GCA_945949485.1 uncultured Clostridium sp.
ATTCCTGGATCTTCATGCATTTCTCTTCCTATTCCATGTCCTTGAAATTCTCTTACAACAGAATAACCTTGTGAATGTACATATTCACCAATAGCATGACATACATCACCTATTCTATTTCCTGGTTTAGCAAATTTTATCCCTTCAAAAAATGCTTGTTTTGTTACTTTTACTAGTCTTCTTGCTTCTTTTGATACATTTCCAATCATAAAAGTTCTTGCTGCATCTCCATTAAATCCATTTTTTAATGCTACTGTATCAATGCTTACAATATCTCCGTCTTTTATAACCTTATTTTTAGATGGTATTCCATGTATGACTTCATCATTTATTGAAATACATATAGAAGCAGGGTATGGTGGTATTCCTTTTATTCCCAAATCATATCCTTTTTCAGCAGGTATTGCGCCTTCTCTTCTTATAATCTTTTCTGCCAACTCATCTACTTCAAATGTTGTCATTCCTGGTTTGATTTTTTCTTCTAATTCTTTGTACATAACAGCAACTACTCTACATGCTTCTTTCATTAGTTCAATTTCTCTTTTTGATTTTATTGTTACCATTTTCCCCCTCCTTCATATTTTATCTATATTTTATAATTATTTTTCTATTCTTTTTAATATATCTTCAGCTACATCTGCCCCTAGTTTATTTACACTCTTACTTACTAATTCTGTTATTAAATTTCCTTTATTTGTATAATAATCAACTAAAGGACTTGTTTGTACAAAATAATTTTCTAATCTAGATTTTACAGTTTCAACTGTATCGTCTTTTCTTTGTACTAATTCAGCACCACATTTGTCACATAATCCTTCTTTCTTTGGTGGATTAAGTATCAAATTATATACTGCTTTACATTCTTGATTTGAACAAACTCTTCTGTTCACAATTCTTTCAATTATTTCTTCTTCTGGAGTAGTTAAGTTGATTACCATATCAACTTTTCTGTTTCTTTTTTGTAACATTTCATCTAATTCTTCAGCTTGTCTTACTGTTCTTGGAAAGCCATCTAAAATTATTCCTTCTTTTACGTCTTCTTCATCTAATCTATTTTCTACTAATCCTACTGTTACCTCATCTGGAACTAATTGTCCTTTTGAAATATATTTTTCTGCCAACTGCCCTAATTCCGTACCTTCCTTAATATGTTTTCTAAAAATGTCACCTGTTGATACTTGTGGAATATTCAAATTCTTTGATAAAATCCCCGCTATTGTTCCTTTTCCTGTACCTGGTGCTCCTAGCATGATAATTACCATAATATACACTCCTCTACTTTTGTTTTTGATTATTTGAATTAATAATCTTTATAATATTTATTTCCAAGATATAAAATAAATATTATAAAAACTGTTATAACACTGTTTAAGACAGAGAAATTTATATTATTTCTCCGTCTTTAAACATCATTTTATTCCAAAAATCCTTTATAATGTCTCATAGCTAGTTGAGATTCTAATTGTTGTACTGTTTCAAGAGCAACACCAACAATAATTAATATTGATGTACCACCAAATGCAATATTTAGATTTGTAAATCTTAAAAGCATTGGTAATATTGCAATTATCGCTAAGAATAATCCACCAAACCATGTTAATTTAGATATTATTGATGATAAATATTCTGTTGTTGGTTTTCCTGCTCTAATACCAGGTATAAATCCACCATTTTTCTTTATATTATTTGATACTTCTGCTGGATTAAATGTAGCATAAGTATAGAAAAATGTAAATCCTAGTATTAATATTAAATATACAATCGCATTTGCTATAGAATAACCAATTGGAACATTTGATGTTGATGTTGCAATTGAGAAATTATATAACCCTGCTAAGAATCCTGTTTGACTTGCTATATCTGGTACAAATATTTGAATTATCATTGCTGGGAAAGTCATAAATGATGATGCAAAAATTATTGGCATAACACCCGCCATTGCTAATTTTAATGGTATATGAGTGTTTTGTGCACCAACCATTTTTCTTCCTACAACTTTCTTAGAATATTGTACAGGCACTCTTCTTTCTGCTTGTTGTACAAATACAACTCCAGCTACTAGTATTATAGCTCCTATTATTATACCTAAAGATAATAATAATCCTGTAGTACTAAATCCAGATTGAGTCATAATTAAATTCCATAAAGTAACTACTCCTCTTGGTAATCCAGAAATAATACCTATAAAAATTAATAATGAAATTCCATTTCCAATTCCTTTATTTGTGATTTGTTCACCAAGCCACATCAAAATTGATGTTCCAGCGACTAAACCTGTGATAACTAAAGCTCCTGTTAAAAAGCTATCGTTAACAAATATTCCTGAAGCTCTATATGATAAATAGATTCCTGTCCCTTCCACTAAAGCTAACACTATAGTTAAAATTTTAGTATATCTATTTATTTTTTGTCTTCCTGTTTCTCCACCTTCTTTTGTTAGTTTTTCTAAAGATGGAATTATCATTGCTAACAATTGTATAACAATTGATGCAGTAATATATGGACTTATTGACATTGCAAATACAGAAAATCTTGAAAAAGCACCTCCTGATATCATGTCAATTAATCCTGCAATTCCATTAGAGTTTTGTATAGCTTCATTTAAAGCTATACTGTTAACTCCAGGAACTGTTATGTAACATCCAAATCTAAATACAACTAATAATAATAATGTATATAATAATCTTTTTCTAACATCTGGTGTTGAAATAGCATTTTTTATTGTTTTAAACAATTAAATCACCTCAGCCTTTCCGCCTAAAGCTTCTATTTCTTCTTTTGCTTTAGCAGTAAATCTTGTAGCTTTAACATTTAATTTTTTCTCTAATTTTCCAGTTGCTAAAACAACAATACCATCATTTATTTTTCCGATGATTCCTTCTTCTAATAAACTTTCAGCTGTAACATCTGTTGCTTTTGATTGATTTAACATCTTAAATGTTACTTCTGTATAAGTTTTTGCATGGATGTTAGTGAATCCTCTTTTTGGTAATCTTCTATATAATGGTGTTTGACCACCTTCGAATCCACGTCTTACACCTCCACCAGATCTTGCTTTTTGTCCTTTATGACCTCTTCCTGATGTTTTACCATTTCCAGAAGCCATACCACGACCTACTCTATTTCTTTTAACTTTACTTACAGCTGGTTTTAATTCATCTAGTTTCATTTATGCTCTGCACCTCCTTATTTTAATTACCGTTCTTCTTTTTATTTTTATTTCACATTAACATTATACATATATTATAATATTTCGTCTACTCTTTTTCCTCTTTTTTTAGCAACTGTTTCTACAGTTTGCATAGCTTTTAAACCTTCAATTGTAGCATATACAACATTTCTAGGATTATTTGTTCCTATAACTTTTGTTCTAATGTTTCTATATCCAGCTAGTTCTAGTACTGGTCTAACACTACCTCCAGCTATAAGTCCTGTACCTACTGCTGCCGGTTTTAACATAACCTTAGCGCTACCGAATGTTCCTATATACTCATGTGGTACTGTTGTTTCAACAATTGGTACTTCTACTAAGTTCTTTTTAGCTTCTTGAATAGCTTTTCTTATTGCTTCTGGAACTTCTGCAGCTTTACCATTTCCTACACCTACATGTCCATTTTCGTCTCCTACTACTACTACAGCACTAAATCTAAAAGTTCTACCACCTTTAACAACTTTAGCAACTCTATTAATAGCAACAACTTTTTCTTTTAATTCTTTTTCTTCTTTCATAGGTCTTTTAGTTTCCCTCCTTATATTTTTTTCTAGAATTTTAATCCGCCTTCTCTAGCAGCTTCTGCTAATTCTTTTACAACTCCATGATAAATATATCCACCACGATCAAATACTACTGTATCTATTTTTTTATCAAGAGCTCTTTTTGCGATTAATGCTCCTACTTCTTTAGCAGCTTCTTTATTAGCATGTTTTGTTTTAACTTCTTTATCTAATGTTGAAGCTTGAGCTAAAGTATTTCCAGCAACATCATCTACTAATTGTACATATAGATTACTGTTACTTCTAAATACACATAATCTTGGTCTTTCTGCTGTTCCAGATATTTTTCTTCTTACACGAACATGTCTTCTTGTTCTTTCCATTTTTCTATCTGTCTTTTTAACCATTTTTATTTCTCCTTTCATCTGATTTTACGTTATCTATTATTTACCTGTTTTACCTTCTTTACGTCTAATAACCTCATCAGCATATTTAATACCTTTACCTCTATATACTTCAGGTGGTCTTTTTGTTCTAATAACAGCTGCTGTTTCTCCAACTATTTCTTTATCAATTCCTTTTACAATAATTGTATTTTGGTTTGGAACATCAAAAGTGATTCCAGCAGGTGCTTCAAATATTACTGGATGAGAATATCCAAGTGTTAAATTTAAGTTGTTTCCTTGTTTTGCAACTCTGTATCCAACACCATTTATTTGTAATTCTTTGCTATATCCTTCTGTTACACCTATTATCATATTATTTATTAAAGTTCTTGTTAATCCATGTAATCCTCTATTAAAAGGTTCATTATCATTTCTTGAAACTTCAACTACATTTCCTTCTAATTTTAAAGATATGTTTTTATGAAATTCTTTTTCTAATGTTCCTTTTGGTCCTTTTACAGTAACTTTATGTCCATCTATTTTTACTTCAACTCCATCAGGTACTGTAATAGGTTTATTTCCTATTCTTGACATTTCAAGTTTTCCCTCCTTCTTTTATTATTTTAGATTAAGTCAATATTACCAAATATATGCTAATACTTCTCCACCTACACCTAATTCTCTTGCTTCTTTATCTGTTTTTAAACCTTGAGATGTAGAAATAATTGCAATTCCTAAACCATTTAATACTTTAGGTAATTCTTCTTTAGATGCATATACTCTTAATCCTGGTTTGCTTATTCTTTTTAATCCGTCAATTACTCTTGCTCCTTTTTCATCATATTTAAGAGTAATTCTTATAATTCCTTGGCTATCATCTTTTATTTCTTCAAAAGATTTTATATATCCTTCTTTGAATAGTATTTCAGCTATTCCTAATTTCATTTTTGAAGAAGGAATATCAACTGTTTTATGTTTTGAACTGTTAGCATTTCTAATTCTTGTTAACATATCTGCTATTGGATCTGTAATGTTCATTAATTACTTACCTCCTTTTCTTCTTTTTTATTTATTCTATTCGTAAATTAATTTACAATTTTTATTTTACCAGCTAGCTTTTTTAACTCCTGGTATTTCTCCCTTATGTGCTAATTCTCTAAAACATACACGGCATATACCATATTTTCTGATATAAGCATGTGGTCTACCACATAGTTTACATCTATTGTAGTGTCTTGTTTTATATTTTTGTGGTCTTGCTTGTTTTATTTTCATTGATTTTTTAGCCATAGTTTTACTCCTTTCATTTGACTAATTAATATTACAAAATTAATTTTTAAAAGGCATTCCTAATAGTTTTAATAATTCTTTAGCTTCTTCGTCTGTTTCAGCAGTTGTTACGAATATTATATCCATACCTCTTATTTTATCAATTTTATCGTATTCTATTTCAGGGAATATTAATTGTTCTTTAACCCCCATAGAGTAATTTCCTCTACCATCGAAAGAGTTTGCTGAAACTCCTCTAAAATCTCTTACTCTTGGAAGAGCTATATTGAATAATTTGTATGCAAAATCATACATTTTATCTGCTCTTAATGTTACTTTACAACCGATATTTGCACCTTCTCTTAATTTAAATGCTGCAATTGATTTTTTAGCTTTTGTTACAACTGGTCTTTGACCTGTAATTTGAGCTAAGTCATTCATTGCATTTTCTAAAGCTTTTGGATTTTCTTTTAAATCTCCTAATCCAATATTTATTACTATTTTATCTAGTTTTGGAACTTCCATAACTGATTTATAGTTGAATTTTTTTGTTAATGCTGGGATTACCTCTTTTATATATTGTTCTTTTAATTTCTCCATTGCTAAACTAATCCTCCTTTCTTACTTCTAAAATTATTTTAATTTTGCACCGCATTTTTTACAAACACGTACTTTTTCATCTTTTTCAATTTTATATCCTACTTTTGTTGTTTTTCCACATTTAGGACATACAACATTTACTTTTGAACTTGGTATGCTACATTCTACTGATAATATTCCGCTTTCTTCACCTTGTTTTCTAGCTTTAACGTGTTTTTTTCTAACATTAACGCCTTTAACAATAACTTTACCAGATTTTGGCATAACCTCTAATACTTCTCCTGTCTTACCTTTATCATTTCCTGATAAAACTTGGACATTATCTCCTTTTTTTATTCTCATTACAGAGTCAGCCTCCTTTTCTTCAATATTTTAAAGTTTTATCGAATTAAAGAACTTCTGGAGCTAATGAAAGAATTTTCATATAGTCCTTTTCTCTTAATTCTCTTGCAACTGGCCCGAAGATACGTGTTCCTTTTGGAGTTCCGTCTTCTTTTATTATTACAGCTGCATTTTCATCAAATTTTATATATGAACCATCTGGTCTTCTTAATCCTTTTTTAGATCTTACTATAACAGCTTTTACAACATCACCTTTTTTAACAACTCCACCTGGTGTTGCTGATTTAACTGAAGCAACTATTACATCACCTATGTTAGATGTTTTTCTGTAAGAACCACCTAAACATCTGATACACATAAGTTCTTTTGCTCCTGTGTTGTCTGCTACTTTTAATCTTGTTTGTTGTTGGATCATTTATGGTTCCTCCTTTCTTATTTTACAATAGCTTTTTCCATTATTTCTACAACTCTCCATCTTTTATCTTTAGAAAGAGGTCTTGTTTCCATTACTTTTACTTTGTCACCTATTTGGCAAGCATTTTCTTCATCGTGAGCTTTTAATTTATATGTTCTTTTTACTGTTTTTCCATATACTTTATGGCTTACACTTGTTTCAACAGCTACTACAACTGTTTTATCCATCTTGTTAGATGTTACAGTTCCAACCATAACTTTACGAAGATTTCTTTCTTCCATATAGATTCTCCCTTCTTAATTATTTATGCTTTCTTTGATTCTAACATTTTTCTTTCTGTTAAAACTGTATTTATTTTAGCTATATCTTTTTTAACTTCTTTAATTTTCATTGGATTATCTAATCCATTTGTAGCTAAACTAAATTTTAATTTGAATAATTCTGTTTTTAGTTCACCTAATTCTTTCTCTAAATCTGGTGAAGACATTTCTCTTATTTTATTTATCTTCATCATTTTCACCTACCTTTTCAGTTTCTCTTGCTACAAATTTTGTTTTATTAGGTAGTTTGTTCATAGCAAGTCTTAGAGCTTCTCTTGCAGTTTCTTCTGATACACCAGCAATTTCAAACATTACTCTTCCTGGTTTTACAACTGCAACCCAATATTCAGGAGCACCTTTACCTTTACCCATACGAGTACCGATTGGTTTTGCTGTTATTGGTTTGTCTGGGAATATTTTAATCCAAACTTTTCCTCCTCTTTTTATATAACGAGTCATAGCAATTCTGGCAGCCTCTATTTGGTTACCTGTTACTAAAGCACCTGTTACAGCTTGTATTCCATATTCTCCATCTGTAACTTTATTACCTCTAGTTGCTTTTCCTCTCATTCTACCTTTTTGTACTTTTCTATGTTTTGTTCTTTTTGGCATTAATGGCATTATTGGTCTCCTCCTTCCATTTTCTTAGTAGGAAGAACTTCTCCTTTATATATCCAAACTTTTACACCGATTTTTCCATATGTTGTATCTGCTTCTGCAAATCCATAATCTATATCAGCTCTTAAAGTTTGTAGTGGTATATTTCCTTCTTTATAGAATTCAGTTCTAGCCATGTCAGCTCCACCTAATCTTCCAGATACTGCAGTTTTAATTCCTAAAGCACCTGCTTTCATAGATTTTTGCATACATTGTTTCATAGCTCTTCTAAATGAAATTCTTCTTTCTAATTGTCCTGCTATGTTTTCAGCTACTAATTGTGCATCTATATCTGCATTTTTTACTTCAACGATGTTTAAATTAACATCTTTACCAATTAATTTTGAAAGTTCTTGTTTAACACTTTCAACACCTGCTCCACCTTTTCCAATAACTATACCAGGTTTTGCAGTATTTAAATTTACTTTTATTGCTTTTGCTGTTCTTTCGATTTCTATTTTTGAAATTCCAGCTAAGTATAATTTTTTCTTTAAAAATTTACGGATTTTTTGATCTTCAACTAAATAATCTGCAAAGTTTTTAGAATCTGCATACCATTTAGAATTCCAATCTTTGATTATACCAACTCTAACACCTGTTGGATGTACTTTTTGTCCCATTTTAAATGAGTCCTCCTTTCTTATTTGTCATCTCTTAATACTATTGTTATATGACTTGTTCTTTTTCTAATTCTAACTGCTGAACCTTTTGCAGCTGGTCTTATTCTCTTTAATGTTGGACCTTGGTTTGCATAGATTTCAGCTATATATAAATCTTCATGTTTCATATTATGAATGTTTTCAGCATTTGCTATTGCTGATTTTAATAATTTTTCTATTATTTCTGATGATGCTTTAGGTGTAAATTTTACTATTGCTAATGCTTCATCAACGTTTTTACCTCTAATTAAATCTGCTACAATTTTAACTTTTCTGCTTGAAATTCTAGCATATTTTAGAGTTGCTCTAGCTTCGTTCTTTACCATTGTTTCTTGCTCTTGCACTTTTATTTCCCTCCTTACCTAATTACAAGCAAGAGGCTTACAACTTATATAGAAGTAAGTTATCTCTCACATGTTTTCTAAGTATTTGTTTTATTTAGTAGTCTTGTCTCCTGCATGACCTTTGAATGTTCTTGTAGGAGCAAACTCACCTAATTTATGACCTATCATTTCTTCTGCTATATATATTGGAACATGTTTTCTTCCATCATGTACAGCTATTGTATGACCTACCATTTGTGGATATATTGTTGAAGCTCTTGACCATGTCTTTAAAACTTCTTTTTCTCCTGTTTCATTCATTTTTTCTATTCTTTTTAATAATTTTTCTTCAACAAATGGTTTTTTCTTACTTGATCTTGACATCTAAAATTTTCCTCCTTTCAAGAAAATTTATTTACGTTAAATTATTTTCTTCTCTTTACAATAAATTTATTTGATAATTTTTTCTTATTTCTTGTCTTGTATCCTAATGCTGGTTTACCCCAAGGTGTTAATGGTCCACTATGTCCAACTGGAGCTTTACCTTCACCACCACCATGTGGGTGATCTACTGGGTTCATAACAGAACCTCTAACTGTTGGTCTTACTCCCATATGTCTTTTTCTACCAGCTTTACCGATATTAACATTTTCATGTTCACTGTTTCCGATTACACCTACTGTTGCTCTACATCTAGCTAATACTAGTCTCATTTCACCTGATGGTAATCTAACATGTGCATATTTTCCTTCTTTAGCCATTAATTGTGCACTTTGTCCAGCTGCTTTAACTAATTTTCCACCTTGCATTGGATTTAATTCTATGTTGTGAATTAAAGTACCAACTGGAATACTGCTTATTGGCATACAATTTCCTGGTTTAATATCAACAGATTCTCCTGATATTACTTTATCTCCATCTGTTAATCCTTGAGGAGCTAAAATATATGCTTTTTCTCCATCTGTATATTGTATTAAAGCTATATTTGCGCTTCTGTTTGGATCATATTCGATACCAAGTACTGTTGCTTCAATATCATCTTTTCTTCTTTTAAAATCTACTATTCTGTATTTTTGTCTGTTTCCACCACCTTGATGTCTTACTGTTATTCTACCATATGAGTTTCTACCAGCATTTTTCTTTTTCTTTGCTAATAATGATTTTTCAGGAGTTTTCTTTGTTACTTCTGAGAAATCAGAAACTGTCATATTTCTTCTTGATGGTGTATATGCTTTAAAATGTTTCATTCCCATTTCTAATTCTCTCCTTATATTTTTATTTGATAGACTTTTTTCCTGCTCTATCTTACAGATATTCTTTATTCTCCGAGTAATTTCTCGATAATTTAAAACTAACTACTTTTAGGCATTATTACTTAATATATAATTATGCTCCCATAAATTCATCAATTGAATCTTTATAGTTTTTAGTAGCTTTAGTTTGTTTTCCACCTTTTGCTAGATATGTAGCATCTCCTGGATTTGTATCTATAGTAACTATAGCTTTCTTCCAATCTGATGTTTTTCCTACATGATATCCAACTCTTTTGCTTTTTCCGTTTACATTCATTGTATTTACTTTTAATACTTTTACTTCAAAAAGTTTTTCAACAGCTTTTGCTATTTCAACTTTTGTTGCTTTTTTGTTTACCTTGAAAGTGTATTTACCTTGTTGTAATTCGTCATTACTTTTTTCTGTAACAACTGGTGCTATTATAATTTCTTCTGGTAACATTATGCGTACACCTCCTCTAATTTTTTAACAGTATCAACTGGTAAAATTAGATTTTTATATTTTAATAAATCAAATACATTGATGTTGTTAGCAGTAATTGTTTTAACACCTTCGATGTTTCTTGATGACATTAAAACATTTTTATTGTTTTCTGGAAGAACGATTAATGTTTTTCCTTCAACTTTAAGGTCTGCTAAAGCTTTTACCATTGTTTTTGTTTTTATTTCTTTTAATTCTAATTTATCTACTACTGTTAATTCTTTTTCTAATACTTTAGAACTTAATACAGATCTAATTGCTAATCTTCTTTCTTTTTTATTTACTGTATATTTATATGAACGTGGTTTTGGTCCTAAAGCAATACCACCTTTTATCCATTGTGGAGCTCTTATAGAACCTTGTCTTGCTCTACCTGTTCCTTTTTGTCTCCATGGTTTTCTTCCACCACCAGAAACTTCTGCTCTTGTTTTTGTACTTTGTGTTCCTTGTCTTTGATTAGCTAAATAGTTTACAAGTACACTGTGTACTATATTTTCATTTGGTTCTATACCAAATACTTTATCTGACAATTCTATATCACTAACTTTTTTACCTTTTATATCCAATACGTCTACCTTTGGCATTTCGTTTTTCCTCCTTCCTTCTATTTGCTAGCCTTTACAGCTGATTTTACTTTTAAGATAGCTCCTTTTGGTCCTGGCACACTACCTTTTATTAATAATACATTTTTATCCATATCTACTTTTACAACATCTAAGTTTTGAATTGTAACTGTAACTCTTCCCATATGTCCTGGTAGTTTTTTACCTTTAAATACTCTACCTGGTGTTGATGTAGATCCCATTGAACCTGGTCTTCTATGATACA
>CAMFER010000041.1 GCA_945949485.1 uncultured Clostridium sp.
TAAGACTAAAATATATTGCTGGTTCTTATAATTGCTTTTACTTTTTCACTTCACGCCGAAAGCTTTTTTAGAAAATATCTTAAAATTACTTGACATTTTAGTGAATTTTAGTATATAATCGATATACTTGATTAATATGCAAAATTTTTTCAGGAAACTGAAATTTTATAAAGAGAAAACAGTAGGAGGTGCAAGAATGAAAAGAACATATCAACCAAAAAACAGACAAGAAAAGAAAGAACATGGTTTTATGAAAAGAATGAAAACTAGATCAGGAAGAAATGTATTAAAAGCAAGAAGAGCAAAAGGTAGAAAAAAACTAACAGCTTAATTTAATTATGTTTTATTAATCAAAATTAGTAAAATAAAGGCCGCATTTTTAGCGAGCCTTTTATGCATAATTAATGTTATAAGCCTTTTTTCATTGTTTTCTGCCTAAATAGAATGGGGATAGAGAAAATGAAAAAAACTAAAATGTTAAAGAAAAATTATGAATTTAGATATGTTTTATCAAAAGGAACTTATTATTCTGGTAAAAATATTGAAGCTTTTATAAAAAAGAGTAATAAAAATTATAATTTATTAGGAATTGCAATAGGAACAAAAATAACAAATGCTGTAAATAGAAACAAAATAAAAAGACTAATTAGAGAAAATTATAGACTGAATGAACAAAAAATATTGAATGGTTATAGCATTGTTTTTTTATGGAAAAAGAAGTCTGATATTGAAAATGCAACTTTTAATAACATAAAAAAAGACATGTTAAAGATTTTTGATAAAGCAGGAATTATAGAGGAAACAGAATGAAACACATACTTATAAGCTTGATTAATATGTATCAAAAACATATTTCATTGTGGCTTGAAAGTAAGAATATAAATTGTAAGTTTTATCCAACTTGCTCAGAATATACAAAACAAGCAATTGAAAAATATGGAGCAGGAAAAGGAATTATATTAGGAATAAAAAGAATTCTTAGGTGTAATCCTTTTTCAAAAGGTGGATATGATCCATTAAAATAAGAGCTAGGAGGAAATAAAATGTTTGAATTTTTTGCAAATATTTTTGGTTATTTATTGGGATTTTTATATAATATAATAAATAATTATGGATTAGCAATTATTGTTTTTTCTGTAATAATAAAAATAATATTATTACCACTATCTATTAAACAGCAAAGAACACTGAAAAAGAGTTCGGAATTGCAAGAAAAGATGAAAACAATACAATTTAAGTATAAAAATAATCCAGAAAAACTAAATCAAGAGATGATGAATTTATATAAATCAGAAAATATGAGTCCTTTTAGTGGATGTATAACAGCTATAGTTCAATTTATTTTGTTAATTTCAATTTTCTTTTTAGTAAAATCACCATTGACTTATATGGAAAAAATTCCTACGGACAGCCTTAATACATATGTAAATCAATTAAAAGAAGAAGGAAGAACTATAAGTGAAGTATATCCTGAAATTGATTTAATAAGAGAAGCTGATTGGTTAAAGGAAAAAAATCCTGAAGATGAAAATGTTGATAGACTAAAATTAGAAATGAACTTTTTAGGATTAGATTTAAGTAAAATTCCCCAACAAAATATAACAGACTTTACTGTATATATAATACCTTTATTGTATATATTATCATCATTTGTATCAATTAGAATGACTACATCTATGCAAGAAAAAATGAAAAATAAAGGAAATGAGAAAGAAGTTATTGATGGGACTACTGGAAAAGAACTAGTTCCAGAAGAAGAAAAAGATGAAATAGATACTGTTATGCAAACAAACAAAATGATGTCATGGATGATGCCTATAATGTCAATATCTATTGCATTTGTAGCTCCTTTGGGATTAGCTTTGTATTGGTTAGTAAATAATATTTTAATGATTCTTGAAAGATTAATATTAAATAAATTTATTAAGTAATGACGAAATAGGAGGAATAGTGAAATGGAAAAAACTATTGTCACAGAAGGAAAAACTACTAATGAAGCTATAGAAAAAGGTTTGAAAATATTAAATGTTTCTAAAAATAAAGTTGAAATTAAAGTTTTAGAAAATGAAGATAAAAGAAGCTTTTTTAGTATCTTAGCTCCAAGAGTTGTTAAAGTTCAAATGACATTAAAAGAAGATTTGAACAACGTAAAAAAGACAGAAGAAAAGCCTATTAGAAAAGAAATAGAACTAACAGAAGAAGAACAAAACAAAGCTGCAAAAAATGTTAATGAATTTTTAATAGATTTTATAAAACAATTACCAGAAGATACAACTTATGAAATAAAAAAAGATAAATCAGCTATATATGTAAGCATGAACAATGAAAATTTAGGTTTCTTAATAGGGCATAGAGGAGAAACATTATATGCTATGCAAAGTATTTTATCTGCAATTGCTGGAAAAGGTTTAGAAAACAGAGTCAGAGTTATTTTAGATATAGAAGAATATAAAGAAAAAAGAGAGAAGACTTTAAAAGAACTAGCAAATAAAATAGCAAAAACAGTTGTAAGAACAAGAAAACCTGTTAAATTGGAACCAATGAAAGCTTATGAAAGAAAAATAATACATAGTCAATTACAAACAAATAACAAAGTTGAAACTTATAGTGTTGGCGAAGAACCACATAGAAGAATTGTTATAGCACTTAAAAATAATAAATAAAAGTTTAAAATCAGAGGTCAAAGGTCAGATTTTACATTTAATGTAATACTATCTTTGATCTCTTTTTTTATAAAAGTATTTAAAAAAGTTACATAATGTGGTAAAATATATAAGAATTTATCTAAAAAAACGAATAAAAAGAAGGTGTAAAAATGATGGATACAATAGCTTCAATATCTACGGCTCCTCGGAATTGGAGGAATTGGAATAATAAGAATGAGTGGTAAAAATTGCTTCGATATTTTAGAAAAAATATTTAAAGCAAAAAATCCACAATCAATAGAGAATATAAAAGGATATACAATAAAATACGGGAATATTATAGAAAATAATAATATAGTTGACGAGGTTTTGGTTTCTTATTTTAAAGCGCCAAAGAGCTATACCGCTGAAAACATGTGCGAAATAAATTCACACGGTGGTAATTATATAGTTAAAAAAATACTAGATTTGTGTTTAAAAAATGGGGCTAGACTTGCGGAACCAGGAGAATTCACGAAAAGAGCTTTTTTAAATGGTAGAATAGATTTAACACAAGCTGAATCTGTAATAGATTTAATTAATGCTAAATCAGAAAGAGAAGCAAAGAGTGGAATAAAGCAACTAGAGGGATTCTTGTCAGAAGAAATAGGCAAAATAAAGCAAGAAATAATGGATGTAATGATTAAGATAGAAGTAACTATTGATTATCCGGAATATGATGTGGAAGATGCTACAAATGCGGAGATTGATACTATGCTTTATAGTGTAAAATCTAAATTAGAGAAGCTAGAAAGGAGTTTTGATAATGGAAAATTAATTAAAGAAGGGATAAAAACAGCAATTATAGGAAAACCAAATGCGGGGAAATCTTCTTTACTTAATGCAATATTAAAAGAAGATAGAGCCATTGTAACTAATATAGAAGGTACTACAAGAGATACAATTGAAGAATTTGTTAATATAAATGGAATACCATTAAAATTAATTGATACAGCAGGAATAAGAGAAGCAAAAGATGAAGTCGAAAGAATAGGAATAAAAAAATCTAAGGAAATAGCTAAAGAAGCAGACTTGATTATAGCTATATTTGATTCTTCAAAAGATTTCAATAAGGAGGATCAAGAAATATTAGATATAGCTAAAAGCAAGAAATCTATAATTATATTAAATAAATCAGACTTAGAAAATAGGGTTTCTGCTGACAGTGAAATATTTAAAGATGTTAAATCTAATATAATAAGCATTTCTGCTTTAAATAAAATTGGAATAGAAGATATTTTTGAAGAAATAACTAAATTATTTAATTTAAATGAGATAAATTTAGATAATGAAGTAGTTATAACTAATTTAAGACAAAAAAATTTAATATCAAAAGCAATAGAAAGTGTAAACAAAGCTATAAAATCTTTAGAAGAGGGAATGACTTCTGATATAGTTGCTATTTTTATAAAAGATATTTTAGATGATTTAGGAAGCATCACAGGAGAGATAGCAACTGATGAAATAATAGATGAGATATTTGCTAAATTTTGTTTAGGAAAATAAAGCACGAAAATCAAAAATAAAAAGCTTTTATACATTACTTATATAATTTTATAGATTCACAGAGAAAAGCCCTCAGAAACTAAAATAAAAAGAATTAAACATATATCAAATTAAAACATCTTTATTATAAATGGCAGAAATAAAAAAACAACAAAATGTCGAAATTTGTCGAAAGTAGCATGCGTACAAAACAAGAATAAACATAAAACAATTAACATAAAACAAGATGATAAAAGTAAAATGTCGCATTAATCAAGGAAAATGACTTAAATTTATAGCACAAACCTATAAAACTTTGTGGTTAAAATTTATTTCTATAATAAAGAAACAGCATTTCCTTGTTTCATAAGGAATAGAATAAGAAACAAAATATAAAGAAGGAGAAAAGAAATGAGTTATTTTGCAGGAGATTATGATGTAGCAGTTGTTGGTGCTGGACATGCTGGTTGTGAAGCAGCTTTAGCAGCAGCAAGATTAGGAATGAAAACTTTAATATTTTCAATTAGTTTAGAGGCAATTGCTAATATGCCATGTAATCCTCATATTGGAGGAAGCTCAAAAGGACACCTTGTAAGAGAGATAGACGCTTTAGGTGGAGAGATGGCGAAAAATATTGATAAGACAATGATTCAAATAAAAATGTTAAATACATCTAAAGGACCAGCTGTACATTCGTTAAGAGCACAAGCTGATAGAAAAAAATATCAAGCTGAGATGAAGCATACATTAGAAAAACAAGAAAACTTAGAAGTAAAACAAGGAGAAATTGTAGATATAAAAGTAGAAGATGGAAAGGTTAAATCAATCACTACAGATTTAGGAGCTATATATAACGTAAAAACTGTTATATTAGCAACAGGGACATACTTAAAAGGAAAAATTTTCATAGGAGAATATTCAAAAGAAAGTGGTCCAGATGGTGTTGCTGCAGCAACAAAGCTATCAGAAGCCTTGAAAAGACTTGGAATAGATCTTATTAGATTTAAAACAGGAACTCCAGCTAGGATTAACAGAAGAAGTATTGATTTTAGTAAAATGGAAGTTCAAAAAGGAGATAAAGGGATAGAATCTTTCTCATTTGAAAATGAACCAAAAGATTTTGAACAAGTTGATTGTTATTTAACATATACAAATGAAAAAACACATGAAATTATCAGAAATAATTTGGATAGATCACCACTATATAAAGGAGAAATAGAGGGAACAGGACCAAGATATTGCCCATCTATTGAAGATAAAGTTGTTAGATTTAGTGATAAACCTAGACATCAAGCTTTTGTTGAACCTGTGGGACTTGATACAGAGGAAATGTATATACAAGGGATGAGCTCTTCTTTACCAGAAGATGTTCAGATAGCTTTATATAGAACGATACCAGGGCTAGAAAAAGCTGAATTCACAAGACCAGCTTATGCAATAGAATATGATTGTATAGATCCTTCTAATTTAAAACTTTCTTTAGAATATAAAGGGATAGATGGTTTGTTCATGGCGGGACAAATAAATGGTACATCAGGATATGAAGAGGCTGCTTGCCAAGGTTTGATTGCTGGTATTAATGCTTCAAATAAAATAAAGGGAAAAGAGCCACTAATTTTAGATAGAACACAAGCTTATATAGGTGTTTTAATCGATGATATTGTTACTAAGGGAACAAATGAACCATATAGAATGATGACTTCAAGAGCTGAATACAGGCTACTTTTAAGGCAAGATAATGCTGATTTGAGGTTAACTCCACTTGGATTTAAAGAAGGATTAATATCATTAGAAAGATACAAAAAGCTTGAAGAGAAAAAAGAAAACATAGAAAAAGAAATAGAAAGATTAAAGAAATTGATAGTAAAACCTACAGAAGAAGTAAATGAGTTGCTTAAGAAATGCGGTACTACAGAATTATCAACAGGTACAAAGATGTCTGAATTGCTAAAAAGAACAGAAATAAAATATGATGATTTATCTGCTATAGATAAAGAAAGACCACTTTTAACAAGGCAAGAAAAAGAAGAAGTAGAAATACAGATAAAATATGAAGGATATATAAAGTTACAAGAAGAACAAGTCAAAAAATTCAAAAAATTAGAATCAAAAATATTACCGGAAGATTTAGATTATGAAAAGTTAAAAGGGATAAGCTTAGAAGGAAGACAAAAACTTAATAAGTTTAAACCACGTTCAATAGGCCAAGCTTCAAGAATATCAGGGGTTTCACCAGCTGATATTTCTGTATTATTGGTTTATTTGAAACAAAATAATAATCAAATGGGAGAATAAAATATTATGAATGAGAAAGTTTTTTATGAAACTATAACAAATAAAACAAAAAAAATAAATATTGAAATAAGCGAAGAGCAATCTAACAAGTTGTATGAATTTATGAATTTACTTTTAGAGTGGAATAAAAAGATTAATTTGACAAGCATAACAGATCCGGAAGAAATAATAGTTAAACATTTTATTGATTCTTTTACTATTTCAAAATATATTGAAAAAGATGCAAAAGTAATAGATGTAGGAACTGGTGCTGGATTTCCAGGAATACCATTAAAAATAATAAGGGATGATTTGAAAATCACATTATTAGATTCATTGAATAAAAGAATTAGTTTTTTAGATGAGGTTATTAATAAGTTAAAATTAAAGAACATAATAACTACTCATGCAAGAGCTGAAGAGTTTGGAAGAAAAAAAGAAAATAGAGAGAAATATGATATTGCTACTTCAAGAGCTGTTGCAAATACAGCTGTTTTGTCTGAATATTTAATGCCATTAGTAATAAAGAATGGAAAAAGCATATATATGAAAGGACCAGATATAGATGAAGAAATAAAAAATGGAGAAAAAGCTATTAAAGTTCTTGGAGGAAAAATTGAAAAGATTGAAAAATTTACATTACCAGAAACTGATATGAAAAGAAGCATCGTTATTATAAAAAAGGTAAATTTTACTCCACGGAATATATCCTAGAAAGCCTGGAACACCAAGCAAAAATCCTATTTTATAGTTAATAAAAAATATTCGAAAAAAAGTCTATAAAATTTTAATAATTTTATTGACTTTTTTTAAATATTTATATATTATAGTAGTGTATAAACAATAAAACTTATAAATAAAATTCAACTAAAATGGAGGCAATAAAATTGGGAAAAGTAATATCTGTAGCAAATCAAAAAGGTGGAGTGGGAAAGACTACAACCACAGTAAATTTAGGTACTATTTTGGCAAAAAAAGGTAAAAAAGTTCTATTAATTGATGCAGATCCACAAGGAAATGCAACTAGTGGATTAGGAGTAGAAAAAGAAGTAGAAGTATCTACATATGATATTTTAGTAAATGATTCTACTTTGGAAGAAGCAATACAAGATACTATTATAAAGCATTTAAAAGTGTGCCCAGCAAATATGAATTTAGCTGGAGCTGAAGTAGAATTAGTATCTATGATGTCCAGAGAGCAAAGATTAAAAGAGAAACTAGAGCCTGTGAAGGATAGGTTTGATTATATTTTGATTGATTGTCCACCATCTTTAGGTTTAATTACTTTAAATTCATTTACTGCATCAGATAGTGTTTTGATACCTGTTCAATGTGAATATTTTGCTCTTGAAGGATTAGGTCAATTATTGAATACAATAAACTTAGTGAAGAAACATTTAAATAAAAACATAGCGATAGAGGGAGCTTTACTTACTATGTACGATATTAGAACAAATTTATCAAATCAAGTAGTAAAAGAGGTAAAAAAGTATTTTGAAAACAAAGTATATAAAACAGTAATACCAAGAAATGTTAGATTAAGTGAAGCCCCAAGTTATGGAATGCCTATAACAGAATATGATCCTAGATCAAAAGGAGCAAAAAGTTATATAAAATTTACTAAAGAATTTTTAAAGATTAACGAAGAAGAAAAAAAGGCTAAACATATGGCTTAGTTTATAAAAGAAAGGAAAAGTGAAATACAATGGCAAAAATGTCTGGATTAGGTAAAGGATTAGATGCTTTATTTGGAGCACCAGTAGAAGAAGAACAAATGCAAGAAAATGACACATTAAAAAATCTAAAAATAACAGAGGTAGAACCTAATAGGAATCAACCAAGAAAGAAATTTGATCAAGAAGCATTAGAGGAATTGGCAGCGTCAATAAAAGAATATGGGTTAATACAGCCGATAGTTGTAACCAAAAAAGATGGTTATTATAGTATTATAGCTGGAGAAAGAAGATGGAGAGCTTCTAAAATAGCAGGACTAAAAGAAATTCCAGCCATAATAAGAGAAGATAATGAAAAAATAAATTCAGAAATTTCTTTAATAGAAAACATGCAAAGAGAAGATTTAAATCCATATGAAAAAGCGCTAGGGATAAAAACATTAATAGATAATTATGGTATGTCTCAAGAAGAAGTAGCTAAGAAACTTGGAAAAGGAAGAAGTACTATAGCAAACTGGGTTAGAGTATTAAATCTTGAACCAAGAGTTCTTGAAATGGCAAAAGAAGGAAAAATATCAGAAGGACATTGCAAAGCATTACTTGCAATAACTGATCCAGAACAACAATATTTAACTGCAGTACACTTATTAGAAAGAGGAACTACGGTAAGACAAGTTGAGAAGAAATCTAAAATTAAAGAAACTAGAGAAGAACAAAAAAGAAAACATATATTATATAAAAACATAGAAGATAGATTTCAAGGTTTCTTTGGTAGCAAAGTAAAAATAGATGCTGGTAAAAGGAGAGGCAAAATAATTATAGAATATACATCAAATGATGATTTAGAGAGAATATTAGGGTTAATAAAATAATATGAGAAAGAGTTGATAAGATGAGTGAAATAATAAATATTTTGAAAACAGATGAATTTTTAATAGCTATTGCTGTTATAAATATACTAATTATAATTGGATTATTTATGCTTTTAATAAAGTATGTAGGATTAAACAAGAGATATAAAAACTTTATGAGAAAATTAGGAAAAAGTGAAAACATAGAAGAAGATTTGGAAACTTTTATGTATAGAGTAGATAAAGTGGAGAAAGAGAATTCTGAAATAAAACATTTAATAAATATTGTTGATGAAGATGTTAGAAATTGTATACAAAAAGTAGGAATAGTTAGATATAGTGCATTTAAGGATACAGGAAGTGATTTAAGTTTTGCTTTAGCATTATTAGATGAAAAGAACAATGGTGTGGTTTTAAATGGAATATATTCTAGAGAAATGTCTAATATTTATGCAAAACCAGTAGAAAATGGAAAATCTACTTATACAATTTCAAAAGAAGAGGAAGAAGCTATAAAAAAAGCGATGGAAAAAGAAGCAAATATAAGAATATAATAAAAAAATGAAAAACAGTATTGACAAGCGATAGTTAAATATGTTAATATATAAACTGTCGCAAGACACGGAGAGGTGGTCGAGTTGGTTTATGGCACCAGTCTTGAAAATTGGCGTGCGTTTGTAGCGTACCGTGGGTTCGAATCCCACCCTCTCCGCCAATTATTCAAAAAGTTAGATATAAAAATCTAACTTTTAATTATATAAATGGAGATGTACCCAAGTGGTGAAGGGGACTGTTTGCTAAACAGTTAGGTCGAGAAATCGGCGCGGAGGTTCGAACCCTCTCATCTCCGCCATTAAAATATAAAGTGTTTATGCTTTATATTTTTTTTGTTTCATAAAGATTACAAAAGTATTAAATTTAAATTACAGATATATAAAATATTGAAAAAATAAAAGTATAATGCTATATTATAATAGATTAATTGAATTAATTTGTTGAAAAACTCAATAAAATAAGGTATAATAGTATTAAATCGCTAAGAAAGAGAGAAATGTGATGAAGATAAGAAAAAAAACAATTATAATAAGTATAATTTTCTTAATAATAATTTTCAGTTTATTATTTATAACAAATACTTATGCAATAAATTTCATTCCCGATGATTATGCTCCAAACAGTACAACTTCTGTTGTAGGAGGAGATAGGATATTAAGTATAGGAAATATTATAGTAGGAGTTGTACAAACAGTTGCATCTATAGTTTCAGTGGCAGCACTTATAATAATTGGTATTAAATATATGATGGGTAGTGCAGAAGAAAAAGCAGAATATAAAAAGACAATGTTGCCATATGTAATAGGAGCCATTTTAACATTTGGAATAACGAATATTTTAGCTATAGTAATAGATATGACAAAGGTTTTTACTAATTAATGGGAAGGAGCAATAAAATGAAAAAGATATTGATTAGTTTTTTTATAATCTTAATAACAATATTTACATTTACTTTTAATTCTAGTGTATATGCTCAAACTTCCTTAGATGGTAGTACAGGGACTATTGATGATATTATGTCAGGAGCAGATAGTTTTGTAAATGAAGGAGAAAGTAATGTTTCTATAGACGAAAATCTATTAGGTGAGACAGCAGGTTTTTTATACAATATGTTGTTAGCTTTTGGAATAATTACTGCAGTAATAGTTGGAAGTATTTTGGGAATAAAATATATGATAGGAAGTGTAGAAGAAAAAGCAGAATACAAGCAAACCCTTTTAGCTTATTTAATATCATGTGTAGTTGTATTTGGAGCTTTTGGAATTTGGAAATTAGTAATAAATATACTATCATCTTTTTAAATAATGGAGACCAACTATGAAAAGTCAATAGAAAAATGAAATTTTTTTAAAAAATTTT
>CAMFER010000042.1 GCA_945949485.1 uncultured Clostridium sp.
ACTACGGACTTTCACCGATTAGCTAAACGACATGCCTGTCGCACTATAAAAAGAACTCTTTAATAAAAGAGTTCTTTTATGTTATTATCCAGCCACCATTTATAGAAATTATTTGCCCTGTTGTATAATCATCTTCAACTAGCCATTCCACACATTTTGCAATATCTTTTACATTACCAATTCTTTCTAATGGTATTTCTTCTTTTAAATTTTCTATATCTTCTTTTTTTAAATTATTATTTATCTTTGTATCTATAATTCCAGGTGCTATAGAATTTACTCTTATATTAGATGGTCCTAATTCTTTCGCTAAAGCTTTTGTTAATCCATCCATTCCTGCTTTAGATACAGAATAAAGAACTTCTAGAGATGCCCCTACTATTCCCCATGCTGATGAAATATTTATAATGCACCCTTTTTTCTTTCTTATCATCTCTTTTGAAACTTCTTGAGACATTGCAAATGCAGAATATAGGTTTGTATTGATTACTCTTTTCCAGTCTTCATCTGTTTCTTCTGTAAATAAATTGTATTCTGCTATTCCTGCATTGTTTATTAAAATATCAATTTTTTTAAATTTTTCAATTGTAAATTGAACTAATTTTTTAACATCTTCCCTTTTTGAGACATCTGCTTTGAAAATTTCTATATCTATATTTTCTTTCTTTAGTTCTTCTTTTAGTTCAATTGCATTATCTTCCGATTTATTAAAATTTGCTACTACCTTTATTCCTTTTCTTGCTAGAGTTTTTGCAATTTCTCTTCCGATTCCTCTTGAAGCTCCTGTAATTATTGCTACTTTTTCCATCCTTATCTCTCCTACTTCTTAATAAAATAAAAAAGCCAATAATTAAGAGTTATCTCAAAACTAATGACCTTTATTGGAGCCACTTCCCAGATTCGAACTGGGGACCCTCGCATTACAAGTGCGATGCTCTGGCCAGCTGAGCTAAAGTGGCATATATTAAATTGGTGACCCGTACGGGAATCGAACCCATGTCTCCGCCGTGAAAGGGCGATGTCTTAACCGCTTGACCAACGGGCCTTATATACAAAGAACTAAATAATCAAAATTATTTAGTTCTTTTTGGTGAGCTATCCGCGACTCGAACGCGGGACAACTTGATTAAAAGTCAAGTGCTCTACCACCTGAGCTAATAGCCCACATAATGTGACATTCACAATGCCTTTATATATTACAATAAATTATTGCAAATGTCAATACTTTTTTTATATTTTTTTTAAATTTTTGTTGTTTTTTGTGAATTTATGCATTTAGCTTTTCAACAACTTCTTCTACATCGATTCCATGAACCCCACAAGCTTCCTCTAATGTTTCCATTTGTGATACTGGACATCCAATGCAATGCATTCCTACACTTAATAAAATTTCAGCTTTTTCAGGTGCTTTTTCTAGTATTTCACCTATTTTTGTATCTTTATTTATTTCCATTATATTTCCTCCTTTTTTCTTTTACATAATAATTTTACCACATTTTCAAAAAAAAGTATAGACAAATTTAAAATTTTATAGTATTATATTTTTCAATGTAAGGCGGTGATATTATTTCTAGACTTATCAATTTATATTTTATAACATTTATTATTTATCTTTTTACAACTTTGTATACACTTTATTCATTTTTTTATTTCTATTTATTCCACAATAAACAAGGTAAAAAACTAAAAATTAAGAAAAAAGATTTTATTTAGGAGGTTTTAATCTGAAAATTAAATTGTTTGTCTTTAAAATTTTATTTATCTTTTTGTTTTCATCAATAACTTTTTTTATATCTTTAAAAATATTTTATCCAATATATATATCAAATGAAATTATTATAACTTATGGTTTTCATCCATTTGATATTTGTTCAAAAAATCCAGATTTATGGAATCTTATTAAAATCACTTATATTTTTACTTCTATTTTTTCATTTTTTGTATTTTATTCTTTAGTTTATACCAGTTTTTTAGAAAGTTTAATTTCTAGTATTTTTATAAAATCAAATAAAAATACAAAGTTAAAAGTAAATGATAAAAATCAAATAAATAAATCTAACCTTTATTTATTAATTGGATATGACAAAGAAAAACATCAAAAAATTTATATTCCAGAAAAAAGTTTATTTCAAAATATTCTTGTTACAGGAACCATTGGCTCTGGAAAAACGTCAAGTTCTATGTATCCTTTTACTAAACAACTTATGGAATATAACTGTAATAATCCAACATCTAAAATTGGTATGTTAATATTAGATGTTAAAGGAAACTACTCTACACAAGTTTCTAAATTTGCTGATGAACTTTCTTTATCAAAAGATTTAGTCATTATTAGTTTAAATTCAGATGTATATTATAACCCTTTACACAAACCACATCTAAAACCTCAAATATTAGCTAATAGATTAAAAACTATTCTTTTATTGTTCTCTGAAAATAATTCTGAATCATATTGGATAGATAAAGCAGAAGAAATATTAACAGAATGTATTAAATTTTGTAGATTATATAATAATGGGTATGTTACTTTTGTAGAACTACATAAATTAATTACTATACCTAATTATTATCAAAAGAAATTAGAAATTTTAAAAAATATGTTTATTAATTCTAAATTTAATACAAGTCAAATTCATGATTTAAATTCATCTTTAGATTTTTTTGAAAAAGAATTTTCTACTCTTGATGCTAGAACAAAAGCAATTTTAATATCTGAAATTACGAGAATAACAAATGTTTTTGTTTCTGACTATGATGTTGTAAAAACTTTTTGCTCACCTATTGAAAAGCTTTCTTTTCATGGTTTCGATGACATCATTTCAAAAGGAAAAATAGTTGTTTTGAATATGAATATTTCTGAATATAGTATTCTTTCAAGAATTATAGCTACATATTTAAAGCTTGATTTTCAGAGTGAAGTTATTTCTAATCTTTCTAAAAATATTTCAAAAACTTCTGCATTTATATGTGACGAATATGATAAGTTTGCTTCCAAAACTGATTCTGAATTTTTTTCTATGAGTAGAGAAGCAAAATGTATAAATATAGTAAGCACTCAGAGTTATTCTTCTTTAAAAACGACTTTGAAAGATGATGCTTTTGTTAAAGTTACTATACAAAATTTAATTAATAAAATTTGGTATAGAACAGATGATGTTTATACTATCGAAGAAGTTCAAAAACAGATTGGAAAAGAAGAAAAAAGTAGAGTTTCTAAAAGTATATCTGAAAATGCAAAAGAAACTAGATTTAGTTATTTTACAAATTCTTTTAATTCAGAAAATTCAAATATTTCAGAAAGTTATAGTACTTATACTCAAAATGATTTTATTTATGAAAGTAACTTTTTCTCTCAAAATCTCGAAACATTCACCGCACTTACATTTCTTTCAGATGGAGACAAAATTTTAAAACCTACAAAATTAAATATGTTACCATATTTTAAAAATACCAAACTATAAAAGGAGTGATTTTTTGAAAAGAAAAAAATTATATTTACTTTTTATTTTTTATTTTTCTATTTCTTTTATCATATTTATTTACTCTCCTTCTTTTGCTTGGGGAGATCCAGAATTAGTATCTAAAATAAATTCTGCATTTGAATCTATTGAAGATTGGATATTAAAAATATCAACACCAGCTGCTGCAGTTGCCGTAGGCTCTGGAGTTTTTATGAAAAAATTCAGTTTTGGTGATGAAGAAAAAATTAGAACTGGTAAAAAACTTATAAAAGGTTCTTTATTTTCTTATGCTTTTATTCTTGCAATAGATTTAATTCTATCTGCTATAAAATCACTAGTCGGATAGGAGGTTAAATGGAAAATCAAACTAATATTACTCAAATTATAATTGACACTATAAATACTATTTTTGAGACTCTTTTTAGTTCTATTGATAATAATCTGTATAATATCTTAGATGATATTACTTTTATAAAATCTAATATCATATATGATAAAAATTTTGAAAACATTTTTGGTTCTTCTACATCAGATGGATTGCTTTTAATTGCTAATTCATTCTTACTTGGATTTCTACTTTATTATTCAATAAAATATTTACTTTCACATATTACTTATTCTCGTACAGAATCCCCCTTTAGTTTTCTAATCAAACTCATATTATGCGCTTTATGTATGAATTTTTCTTTTTCTATTCTTTCTTTTATATTAGATTTAAATTTTAATATAACTTCTGCAATAAGAGGTATAGGACAACAATTATTTTCTAAAAATATTGGTTTCTCTGAGCTAATTAATGTTATAAATTCTAACATCAGTATTGATACTAATTCAATTAATATCTTTTCTGTTGATGGATTAATAAAAGGTACTATATCTCTTTCTTTACTTAGCCTTGTCCTTTCTTATTCTTTTAGATATGTAATGATAAAACTTTTTATCTTGCTATCCCCTTTTGCTTTTCTTTCTCTTTCACTAAGTAGTTCTTCTTGGTTCTTTAAAGCATGGGCAAAAAATCTTTTTTCTCTTCTTTTTATTCAAATTTTAGTTGCTTTAGTTCTTCTAATTCTATTTTCATTAGATTTTTCTTCTTCAAATTTAATTTCTAAATTTATATATATTGGCGGTTTATATGTTTTAATAAAAACAAATTCTTTTGTTAAAGAATTTATAGGTGGTGTTTCCACAACTATTTCACAAAATGTGAATAACTTTACAAAATTTAGATTTTAGGAGGTTTTATGAAATTTATTTTTCCACAAAATTATACTTTTAAAAATAAATTATTTGGAGTTTTAGATTATCAAACAATTTTTATTAATGTAATTTGGGACGTTTTTATTTTATTTATTATAAATTTAATATTTTCAGATATTACTTTTAAAGTTTTTCTTTTTATAATCCTTTGCTTTCCCCTTTTTTTATTTAGTTTTTCTGGTTTTAATGGTGAAAATATTGTGTATTTTTCTAAATATATGATTAGATTTTTGTTAAAACAAAAGCTATATCTTTATTCTAAAAAGAATATTTATAGATAATAAAAAAATGTTTCTATATTTGTCATTTTTAACTTGAATTTTTTGTCTAAAAAAGATATAATTTGTGTTACTAAGTTATTAATTATGGGAGAGATTTAAATGAAGCTAGAACAAAATGAAAAACCACTTTTATTTTCTGAAACTTGTATTCCAGATATATTTTTTTCAGAACATCTTTCTGAAATACCAGGAGAATATTTAAAAATTTATTTATATATAATATTTTTATCTAAATATGGAAAAGATATTAAATTAAATGATTTATCTAAAAAACTTAATATTCCTTTAAAATCTATTAATGAAGGTCTTAAATTTTTAGAAGAACATTCTTTAATATTAAAAAAAACTTCTGGATATATATTAATAGACTTACAAGAACAAACTCTTCATAATTTATATACTCCAAATTTAACTGAATCTAAAGAAAAAGTCCAACAAACAGCTAAAAATAAATCTAGAGCAAAAGCTATAGAGCATATAAATAATATGTATTTTCAAGGAATTATGGGACCATCTTGGTATAATGATATTGATATTTGGTTTAGAAAATATGATTTTGATGAACAAGTTATGATAGCTCTTTTTGACTATTGCTATAAAAGAAGCGCTTTACATAGAAACTATATTCAAAAAGTTGCAGAAGCTTGGGCTTCAAATAAAATTAAAACATGGAATGACCTAGATATATATTATCAACAACAAGAATCTTTAAATAAAATTAAAAAGTCTATAGCCAAGAAACTTGGTAAATATAATGGTCTAACACAATATGAAGAAGCATATATAGAAAATTGGATTTTAAATTTTGGATATCAAATGAATATTATTGAAATTGCTTTAAAAAGAACAACACTAAAACAAAATTCAACATTTGAATATATAAATACTATCATAACTGATTGGCATGAAAGAAATTTAAAAACTCCTGAAGAAGTTCAAGCTTTCTTAGAACAACAAAAGAAACAACAAAAAAGTGCTAAACAACTTAAATCTAAGGTAAGCAAAGCAAATTATGAACAAAGAAAATATGAAAATTTAGATTTTCTTTATTCTAATAAATTAAATGATAACAACTAAGGAGGTATATATGGCTAATGAAATTTTAAATTCTTTATTAAAAGAATATGAGCAAAAAAAATTAAAAGCTGAATTAGACCTAGAAAAGAGAAAAGATGATTTATATAATAGAATTCCTCGTTTAAAACAAATTGAAAATGAATTAAATACCTTTGCTATCTCAAAAGCAAAAGAAATATTAAGAAATGGACCACAGTCATTAAAAGATTTAGAATATAAAATAGCTATATTAAAGAAAGAAAAAGAAGATATTTTAAAAGAAAATAATATATCTACAGATTATTTAAAGCCTTTTTATGAATGTAACCTTTGCAATGATACTGGATATATTATGGATGATAACTTCAAAACCACAATGTGTAGTTGTCTAAAACAAAAGTTATTAAATTTTTCTTTCAATAAATCAAATATGTTCAATCTAGAAAAAGAAAACTTTTCTACATTTAATGACAGTTTATTTTCTGATGAAGTTGATGTGGCAAAATATAGATTTAATATTTCTCCAAGAAAAAATATTAATAATATTAAAGAACAATGTATTAAATTTGTTGAAAATTTTGATGACACTTCTACTAAAAATTTATTGTTTTCCGGAAACACTGGTTTACGGTAAGACTTTTATGTCAAACTGTATTGCTAAAGAAATCTTAAAAAAAGGAAAAACTGTTTTATACCAAACAGCTCCTATACTCCTTGAAAGCGTAATAGATTATAAGTTTGGAAAGCAAAAAAACGAATCAGATAATATCTATAAATCTGTTTTAGATGCAGATTTACTTATCATTGATGATTTAGGGACCGAATCTATGAATACAGCAAAATTATCAGAACTTTTTAATATATTAAATGCAAGAATATTAAATCAAAAAAAGAAAACAATAATCTCAACTAATTTAAATATTAATGATATTTTTAATAATTATGAAGAAAGAATTGGTTCTAGAATTGTTGGATATTATGACATTTTTTGTTTCTTTGGAGATGATATAAGATTCAAGAAAAAATTTATATAAAAGTAAAAAGAAAACAGCTGTAAACTGTTTTCTTTTTTATTTTATAATTTTATTTGTCCATTGTCTATGTCTTCCATATCTGGTTTTAAAGTTTCTATACTTACTACTTTTCCACCATCATTTGTTCTCATTAATGTCACACCTTGTGTTGATCTTCCTAGAACACTTATATCTTTAACATTTATTCTTATTATTGTTCCTTTATCTGTTATTAGCATTACATCATCATCTTCAGTTGCAATTCTAACTCCAACTAATTTTCCAGTTTTTTGAGTTATTTTATATGTTATAACTCCTTTTCCACCTCTGATTTGTACTCTGTATTCATCAAGTTCTGTTCTTTTTCCAAATCCATTTTCTGTAATAGCTAATAATGTTGCTTTTCCTCCAGTAATAACAGATTCCATTCCAATAACTTCATCATCTTTGTCTAATCTAATACCGATAACACCCTGTGCAACTCTACCTATTGGTCTAACATCTTTTTCATCAAATGTAATACACATACCATTTCTTGTAACTAATACTACATTATCTTGTCCATCTGTTAATCTAACAGCTATTAATTCATCTTCATCTTTTAATGTTATTCCTTGTAATCCAGTTTTTCTTGTTGTATCATATTCTTTTAATGCTGTTTTCTTGATTAAACCATTTTTTGTTGCCATAAGTAGATATTTTCCTTCAGCAAAGTTTTGTAATGGTATAACTGCTGATACTTTTTCACCTGGATCTAAACTTAATAAGTTAACTATTGCAGTTCCTCTTGCTGTTCTTCCAGCCTCAGGTATTTCATATCCTCTTAGTTTATATAATTTACCTTTATTTGTGAAGAATAATATCATATCATGTGTAGATGCTGTAAATATCTCTTTTACAAAGTCATCTTCTCTTGTTGCTATTCCTGTAATTCCTTTTCCGCCTCTTCTTTGGCTTCTATATGTATCTATTGGCATTCTTTTAATATATCCAAAGTGTGTTAAAGCAACTACTGATTGTTCTTCTTTTATTAAGTCTTCAATATCTATTTCGCCTTCTTGTGCTACTATCTTAGTTTTTCTATCATCTCCAAATTTATCTCTTATTTCTAATAATTCTTCTTTAATAATATCAAATACTAATTTTTCGCTTGCAAGAATTGCTCTTAAATGTTCTATTAATTCCATTAATTGCTTATATTCTTCGTCTATTTTTTCTCTTTGCAATCCTGATAAAGTCTTTAATCTCATATCTAAAATTGCTTGAGCTTGTATATCAGATAAACCAAATCTTTCCATCAATCTTTCTTTTGCATCATCATATGCTGAACGAATAATGTTTATTACTTCGTCAATATTGTCTAATGCTATCTTTAATCCCTCTAATATATGAGCTCTAGCTAATGCTTTATCTAGGTCAAATTGTGTTCTTCTTAATATAACATCTTTTCTATGGTCTATATAACAATCTAAACATTGTCTTAGTGTTAATACTTTTGGTTCTCCATTAACTAACGCAAGCATAATTATTCCAAATGTTGTTTGCATTTGTGTATGCTTGAACAACTGATTTAATACTACTTGTGCATTAGCATCTCTTTTTAATTCAATAACTACTCTAACTCTATCTTTTCTATCTGATTCATCTCTACATTCAGAAATTCCTTCTACTTTTTTCTCTTTTGATAGTTCAGATATATTTTTTATAAGGTTAGCTTTATTTACTTGATATGGTAAAGAAGAAACAATTATTCTTTGTCTGTTTCCACTCATTTCTTCTATTTCTGTTTCTGCTCTTAAAATTATTTTTCCTTTACCTGTTTTATATGCTTGTTTAATTCCTTCTATTCCAAGAATTAATCCTTCTGTTGGAAAATCAGGTCCTTTTATTACAGACATTAAATCTTCATCTGAAACTTCATCTTCATCTATTATTTTTATAATACCATCTATTACTTCTCTTAAGTTATGTGGTGGTATATTTGTTGCCATACCTACAGCAATTCCTGATGAACCATTTATTAAAAGTTCTGGTAATCTTGCTGGTAAAACTGTTGGTTCTTGCAATCTGTCATCATAGTTTGGCATGAAGTCAACTGTATTTTTCTCTATATCTGATAACATATATTCTGATATTTTTGCCATTCTTGCTTCTGTATACCTCATTGCTGCTGCTCCGTCACCATCAACAGAACCAAAATTTCCATGTCCATCAATTAACATATATCTCATTGAGAAATCTTGAGCCATTCTTACCATTGCATCATATACAGAACTGTCTCCATGTGGATGATATCTACCTAAAACAGAACCTACTGTATTTGCACATTTTCTGTATGGTTTATCTGCTGTAATTCCATCTTCATGCATAGCATAAAGAATTCTTCTATGAACAGGTTTTAAACCATCTCTTACATCTGGAAGAGCTCTAGATACAATAACACTCATGGCATAATCTATGTATGCTGTTCTCATTTCTTTTTCGATGTCTCTTTCGATTATTTTTCCGTCAAATCTTTCTTGTCTTTCTTCCATTGTTTTCCCTCTTTTCCTTTATTTTTCTACATGTGTATTATACTAAAACTAACTAAAATTTGCAAGTAAAAAGCAAGAAAAAGTTTAGGGATTAGCACTTTTTCCCATACTTTTTCTTGCTCAATTTTTTTAATATTTTTTCTATTCTACTTTAGGCAATTTATCATTAAATTTATACCATCTATAACACCTTGTTTATACAGTTCTTTTAGATATTCACCTATCCTTATGTTATAGTTTTCCTCTACAATTTCTAATATTTTTTCTACTTCACTTTCGTTATTTATATTAGTATAATTAATATCTTTTATTTTATATTCTATTTTCCTATCTGCTTCTCTTATTTTTTCATTTATTATATCTTCTTGAGATTTATATAATTTTTCTATCATATCTTTATTTATTAATTTATCTTCCATAAATATACCTCTTTACTTATATTTTTTCTATAAAATCAGCTTCTATTTCCATCATATTATTTAATCTTCCTTGTATATAAATATTATCTCCTATTTTTAAGTTTCTATAACAATAATCTGCTATTTCATTATATCCTTTTACTGTTACTATACTTTTGTTATTTAATTGAATTTTATATACACTAATTGATGTTTTATTTTTGTTATTCATTATAAATTTAAAATCTATATCACTTATTATTTTTCCGTACAAAAAACAAATATTCATTCTTCTTTCCTTTCTTTTATTTGTACTTTATTTTATTTATATTCATAAAATACATATTTTTAGATGTTTTATCTTACTAATATATATTTTACTGATACTTTTTTACCTTTTATGGAAGGAATAGATTTCTTTAATACTAATACCTTCATTGTATATATTCCTTAAAACATATAATCTAGAATTTGTATTAGAGTGGGCGGAAGCCGATGTTGTTGTTAGTATTGTCTGGAGAATTGTTGTTACGATTGTAACTAGGATTGTTGGAAGCACTATTGTTGTATTTGCCTCCTCTATTAACTTGGTTATCAAATTACTTAACCTTTCAATCTATCCCTATTTTAATTTTATTCTTTATAAAATAATTTATCTGTTAGATTTTTTAC
>CAMFER010000043.1 GCA_945949485.1 uncultured Clostridium sp.
TCTATTTAATTAAATTCTAAACTAAGATATTTGCGAACATTAAGAATAACACATACAATAAAGTCTTCCAAGACATACGAAGTGTAGTTCTTGTAGCTCTTTTAATTACTGTTAACCTATGTTCTTTTCTAACTGTTAATGCTAAACAGCTTGTTACTGGTGTGTATTCTTGAGTATTCATTATAATCAACTCCCTTATCTTTACGTAAATTAAAAATTTTAGCTTGTGTATTTAAGCAATTTTTTATGCTTATAAGTTCATTATAGATAAAAATATTACATTTGTCAACAGTTTTTGTAATAAAAATGTAATAAAAATGTAATACTTGTCATAAAAATGCAACAAAAAGAGAATAAATAAGTTAAAATCAATTAATAATTTCTATAAAAATTAAGTAAAATTTTTCAAAAATAAAATGACAAATAGAAAAATTTTAGGTTGAAAGATTAGAAAGAGAAAATCATAAATTAAATACATCTCATTTTTAAAAAAGTTGAAAAATGGCTCAAAATATAGTATGATTGTACTGGTGAAAGATATGTTTAATATAGAAGAAGAACTTAAGAAATTGCCAGATAAACCAGGTGTTTATGTTATGAGAGACAAAGACGACAACATAATTTATGTAGGAAAAGCAATTTCATTAAAAAATAGAGTAAAACAATATTTTAGAAAGACTAATAAGACAGCAAGAATAGAGAAAATGGTTAGTTTAATAGATCATTTTGAATATATTGTAGTTGATAATGAAGCAGAGGCACTTATATTAGAATGTAATTTAATAAAGAAAAATAAACCTAAATTTAATGTTCTGTTAAAAGATGATAAAACATATCCATATATAAAAGTAGATATAAAATCAGACTATCCAGGAGTATTTTTAACAAGACGAGTTATAAATGATGTCTCAAAATATTTTGGTCCATATGCAAATCCTGGTAGTGCAAAAGAAATGGTTAATTTTATAAAAGGAAAATATAAGATAAGGCAATGTAAGGTTTTAAAAGAAAGAACAAGACCATGTTTGAATTATCATATAGGAAGATGTTTAGCGCCATGTATGAAATATGTTACAAAAGAAGAATATAGAAAGCAAATAGATGAAATTATTGATTTGCTAGAAGGAAAAACTGATAAAATAATAAAAGAATTAGAAAATAAGATGGAAGAAGCATCTAAAAAATTTGAATATGAGAAAGCAGCAGAATTAAGAGACAGAATACAAGCATTAGTTAGAGTTTCAGAAAAACAAAAAGTATCAAATATTTCAGAAAATAATATAGATGTTATAGGAATAGCAAAATCAGAGATTGAAATATGTATAGAAATATTCTTTGTTAGAGGAAGTAAAATGATAGGAAGAGAACACTATTTCTATAATGATTTAAAAGATATGGAAGATAAAGAAATATTATCAGGCTTTATAAAGCAATACTATTTAGATAATCCAAATATTCCAAACAAAATAATGATAAGAGAAGAAATTGAAGATAAAGAAATAATAGAAAAATGGTTATCCACAATAGTGGGAAGAAAAGTGGAAATAAAAACTCCTAAAAAAGGCGAAAAACTTAGGTTTGTAGAGATGGCAGAGATGAATAGTAAGGTGACATTAGAAAACAAGGAAAAAGATAAAGGGGAAATATTATTAGAGTTAAAAGAAAAATTAAAACTAGATAAATTACCAAGAAAAATAGAAACATATGATATATCAAATATATCAGGTGAATATATGGTTGCTGGAATGTGTGTAATGCAAGACGGAGTAATAAAAAAGAATTTATCTAGAAGATTTAAAATAAAAACTGTTTTAGAGCAAGATGATCCAAGATGTACAGAAGAAGTTGTCGAAAGAAGATTAAAACATTCTATAGATAAAGAAAATGATGGATTTGGAAAATTACCAGATGTTATTTTTGCAGATGGAGGAATAACACAAATAAGAGCAATAAAAAGAGCAATAAAAAAGTATGATTTAGATATAAAAGTATTTGGAATGGTAAAAAATGATAAACATCAAACAAGGGCGTTAATTGATGAAAATAGAAAAGAAATAGAATTATCAGATAAATTAATGAATTTAATAACAAAATTCCAAGATACAGTACATGATACAGCAATAACATATCATAGAAAATTAAGAAATAAATCTATGACTAATTCAAAACTAGATGAAATAGTTGGAATAGGAGAAGTAAGAAAAAAAGAACTATTAAAAAAATATGGTAGTATAGAAAATATGAAAAATGCAAGTATAGAAGAGTTAATGCAAATGAAAGGAATAAATAAAGAAATAGCAGAAAAAATAAAAAACCTTGAATAATTCAAGGTTTTTTAAGTTTAAGTTAGTCATCAGAATTATTTGTTCTTTGCGTAAGCCACATTGCTAAAAAAGCTACTGCAGCACCTAATAGGAAAATTCCTATATAGTCTAAAGGCAAACCAACAAATGCATTCAAAATTGAACCAACATTAGTTACAACTAAATAAAAAGATGTTCCTAATAAACTTAATACTAAAAACCAAATTGCTGTCTTAATCATATATATGTACCTCCCCTTATGGTTTTTTGTAGCCAAGATATTACTTTACTAATACATTAATTATAGCACAAATTTGCCTAAAAATCAAACAAAGGCTCGTAAGAAGGAGTTATAAGAGTAGATTTATCGAATATTGCGACTAAAAAAATAAAAAATATTCATAAAATAGAAAGATGTGAATATACATAGATTAGAGGGGGAATTTCTATGGAATTAACTAAAGAAAATATTGTGGAAAAAATAAAATCAGAAAGAAAAAAAGTTGTAATGAGAATAACTGAGCTATTAAAAAGAAATAGAGCTTTAACAATTGCAATATTAACTTTTTTAATATTTTCAACTATAAATTTTATGATGATATATTATTTTATGAAAGTTTTGCAAAATCTTTAAAAATATGGTAAAATATAGCTATTCTATAGAAGGGAGAATAGCTTTTTTGCTATAAAAAAATATGAAAATTGCAAATGAATGGAAAGAATATAAAATATTAGATATGGCAGATGGACAAAAACTTGAAAAATGGGGAGATATAATATTATCTAGACCAGACCCACAAATAATATGGAAAGATAAATCATTTCCAAATAAATGGAACAAAATAAACGCAGTATATCATAGAAGTAAAACTGGAGGAGGAAACTGGGAATTTAAGAAAAAAGTACCAAATAATTGGCAAATACACTATAAAAATCTAACTTTTAACATAAAGCCAATGGGATTTAAACACACAGGGCTATTTCCAGAGCAAGCAACTAATTGGGATTGGATGATAAACAAAATAAAACGGAGAAAAAAGAGAAATAAAAGTATTAAACCTATTCGCATATACAGGAGGTGCAACTGTTGCATGTTTATCAGCAGGAGCATCAGTTTGTCATGTAGATAGTTCAAAAGGAATGACTACATGGGCAAAAGAAAATGTAAAATCATCAAAACTAGAAGATAGACCAGTAAGATTCATAGTAGATGATGTAGTTAAATTTGTAAATAGAGAAATTAGAAGAAATAATAAATATGATGCAATAATAATGGATCCACCATCGTATGGAAGAGGAGCAAAAGGAGAAGTATGGCAATTTGAAAACAACATATATGACTTAGTTGAATTATGTACAAAAGTATTATCAGACAATCCACTATTTTTCCTAATAAACTCATATACAACTGGAATATCAAGTACGGTTCTAAAAAATATGTTAGAACTAACAGTAGATAAAAAGCACAAAGGTAAAATAGAATCAGGAGAAATAGGACTACCAATGGAAGATTCAAAATTAGTATTACCATGTGGTATATATGGAAGATGGGAAAAGAAATAGAACAATTACTATAAGAATGTAAGATACAAAAATAAAGGAGAAAAAATGCAAGATTTAAAAATAATATATGAGGACAACCATATAATAGTAGTAGAGAAAAAGCCAAATATTCCATCACAAGCAGATAAAACTGGAGATATAGATATGCTAACAATAGTAAAACGATACATCAAAGAAAAATACCAAAAACCAGGAAATGTATATCTAGGATTAGTACATAGACTTGATAGACCAGTAGGAGGGATAATGATATTTGCAAAGACTTCAAAAGCTGCCTCAAGATTAAGTGATGAAGTAAGAACAAAAGTATTCAAGAAAAAATATCTAGCTAGAGTAGATGGCAAATTTGAAAAAGAAGAAGGAACTCTAGAAGACTATTTATATAAAGATGAAAGAAACAACATAAGTAAAGTAGTAAAAAAAGAAAAGAAAAATGCAAAATATGCAAAATTAGACTACAAAGTACTAGCATATGATGAAAGAAACAAAATAAGTCTAGTAGAAATAAATTTACATACAGGAAGACATCATCAAATACGAGTACAGTTATCAAACGCGGGACATAGCATATATGGAGACCAAAAATATGGAACAAGAGGAAAAAGAAAACAAATAGCATTATGGGCATATGAACTAACAATAATACACCCAATCTCAAAAAAAGAAATGACTTTCAAAGATGAACCAACTTGGTTCCACCAATAAAGTGTAGCACGAATAATGTCGAAAAAAGTAAAATTTAAACAAATCAAATAACTTAAACTAGAAGATAAAAAATGAAACACAAATGTAAAATAAAAACTATTGACTTAATTATATAAGTTATATAAAATATAGCTATGTAATTAAGTCAATTTTTAATAAGACAAAAATATAGTTTAATAAGATACAAAAGAAAGGGGAAAAGATAATGAAAACAAAAATTAAAAATGATATGAAAGGTATAACATTAATAGCATTAGTAATAACAATAATAGTGTTATTAATCTTAGCAGGAGTAAGTATAGCAATGCTAACAGGACAAAATGGAATTTTAACACAATCTCAAAATGCAAAAGAGCAAACAGAAAATAGCAATAACTGGGAACAAGTAAAACTTGCAGTAACAGCAGGGAAACTTGAAAATATAACAAAAGGAACAGACTTAAATACAGCAATACAAAATGAATTAAGAAAAACAGATTCAGCAGCTACAGTGACTGGAGAAACAGAAGAAAAAGAAATAACTTATTTTGGAAAAGTGTATAATGTAAATGTTGAAACAGGAGCTACAAGTGATGGAGAAGATGAATTTCAAAAACCAGACTATAATGAAGCAATGCTAAGTTTAAAACAAAAAGACTATGTATTATATGATACAGGAGTAGAAGGAGTAGGAAAAATTCTATGCCAAGTATTATATGAAGCATCATCAGAATATGGATTACAAATAATACCTGTTGATTGTATTAAGAAAAACGATGAGTATGTACAAGTAGAAATATTTGATAGTAAAACAACGGGACTTATGCCGGGAGATAGTACTCTTATTACGTCTTCTGAAGAGGAAGAAGAATACAAAGATAAATACAATACAGTTATAGAAGAGTTAAATAGTAAAGCAATGGAATATGCAAATACAAATTATATAGTAGATGCAAGATGCATTGGAAGCAATCCTAAAGCTAAAAATAGTGAGAATAAAAATATGAAATTGGGTAAAAGACAAGAAAGCACAGAATTAAAAGACGAAGATAACAATTATACTATTGATTATGAGAACTTATCAAACCTAAACATGTTAAATACAGCAGAAGCATATTGGATGGCATCAAGATATAATGAACAAGGGCAGGTATATTTCTCTAGCGATGGAATTCATTTTAAATTACGCATTGTCGGAGCAGAATCAGAAGAAATTTATGGATATAATAATAATGGTTTATATGATGCAATATCAGTTAACTCATTTGGATTCAGACCAGCATTCCTACTAAAAGGAAATTTGCAAATAATAGCTGGAGACGGACAACAAGAAACACCATATGAATTAGGAGTATAAGATGAAAAAAATAAAAGAAAATAAAAAGGTTATAATATTTCTAATTTTAATAATATTGGTACAAGTATTTTTTAAAATATATTTAGATTATAACAAAGAGGATTTCTTTATAGATGAACTATATTCATATGGACTTATGAATTACAAACAAGCTTTTATATTTGAAGAAGAAAATTTTAGAGAAAACTGGCATAATAAAGAATATTTTGATGATTATTTAACTGTATCTCAAGATGAAGTCTTAGATTTTTCACCTGTTTATTATAATCAAGAGGAGGACTATCATCCTCCTTTTTACTATCTTTTATTAAGAATTGCAACATCATTTACAATTGGATATTTTACTAAATGGTCAGGACTTATCTTAAATATCCTAATATTTATAGGTTCTGCAATAATGGTGTTTTTAATAGGGAAAAGGTTATTTAAAAGTGATAAATATGCTTTGCTTTTAATATTTATATATGGTTTTTCAAAATTTTCTTCAGAAAATACTTTGTTTATTAGAATGTACCAATTATTAGAATTACAAATGCTATTCTTAGTGTATTGGTATTTGAAAAATTATCAAAAAGAAAAATTGGGGATTAAGGATTTAATTATATTTGGATTTTTAATAGTATTAGGAACATTAACACAGTACTATTATATAATTTTTTTAATAGGAGTACTAATAATAGCACTTGCAAGATATATAAGAAAAAAACAAATAAAAAATATATTGAAAATCATATCAGTATTTATATTAGCTCAAATTGTAATATATATGATCTTCCCAAAATATATAGACCAATTAGCAGGAAATTCTGATAGGAGTAGCTCAGGTAATATCAGTATATCGGAAAAAATAGAAAAAAGTATTGATAGAGAGAAGCAATATTTTAAAATAATAGAAGATAGCATGTTCCATTTAAAAATCAGTTATCTTTTAGTAGGAATGCTAATAGTAGGTGGAATTTTATTAATTATAAAGCTTATGCAAAATAAAAAAGCAAAAATAACTTTAAAAAGCAGCACAGATATAATATCTATAATTGTTCCCACGTTATTTTATTGGTACATAGTTTCAACTACATCACCATATATTGATTTAAGATATATGTTACCATTATTTTTTTTCATACTTATAGTAATTTTCTATTTGCTACAAAAAGAAATAGAAATGATTATAAAAAATAGAAAGCATGTATTTATATTAACAACAGTAATTGGAGTGTTTTATGCTACTTCGTTTTGGTACAAGCCACATTATAGGTATCAATATATTGGAAATAAAGAAATAATTGAAACTATAAAAGAATATAAAGATATACCTTGTATTTACCTATATACACACTTTGATGTTTTGGAAAATGATTTCGTTCAAAATATAAATTATGTAAGACAATTTGAAAATGTATATATTATGGATAAAACTAATTTCTCTGTAAATAAACTTAGAAAGATTTTGGAAGGAAAAGACATGTCACAGGGAATAATAATTTATGATAAAGAAAAAGAAATAGGAGATAAGATTTATAGAATAATTAGAGATATGAATGAATTTACAAACTATAAAAAGATAGTTGAATTAAAATCTGAAAGAATTATTTTTGATGAAATATATTTAATTTATTAATTAGAAAAGAATATTAGTAAATAAACAAAAGAGATTAGAGTGATGTTAATATAGTAAAAAATTTTTATACTAAAATCAAAGAAATAAAAAATGTAACACGAATGTAAAACAAATCAAATAAATTCCTCAAAACATTTGCAATTTATAAAAAAATGTGCTACAATATTCAAGTATTAATGAGAAAGACCGTTTGAGGAGGAAAGATAATGGAAATAGTAAAAGGAATATTAATTGTAATATATTTTTTAAATGCATTAGCAGTAATAATTTTAACATTATTACAATCTAAAGAAGATGCAGGATTATCATCTACAATAACAGGTTCATCAACAAATAATTTCTTTGAAAAAAACAAAGCAAGAACAAAAGAAGGAAAACAAAAAAGATGGACAATTATATTATCAATTGTATTTGCAATTTTAACTATAGTATTAGGAATAGTATATTTAGTTTAGTATAAAATTAATAAAAAATTAGGCGGTTTTTATATCAAAGAACCAGCCTTTTTTGTTTGAAAATATATAAATTGAAATGAGGAAAAAATATGGATAGTGGAGATAGGTCGAGTAGGATTTTAGAATTTATGAAAAGTGAAGAATATGTACCAATGAAAGCAAAAGAATTGGCTACAATATTTAGAGTACCAAAAAAAGAATATAGCAAATTTTTAGAAATATTAGGAGAGCTAGAATTAAATTTAAAAATAGAGAAAAACAGAAAAAATAGATATAAGGTAGTTGAAAAAACATATTATGATGGAACATATAGAAAAAATCCTAAAGGTTTTGGATTTGTAAAACTTGATGAAGAAACTGATGAAATATATATATCAAAAGAAAATTCAAAAAATGCCTTAAATGGAGATAGAGTGCTAATAGAAATAACAGAAGAAAAAAACAAAATAAAAAAAGCAGAAGGAAAGATTGTAAAAATTTTAAAAAGAGAAAAAGATACAGTTGTAGGAATATTCCAAAATAATAAAAATTTTGGATTTGTAATACCAGATGATAAAAAATTAGGAACTGATATATTTATATCAAAAAAGAATTTTGGAAAGGCAAGAAATAATCACAAAGTATTAGTAAAAATACTAAAATATCCAGAAAAAAATAAAAATGCAGAAGGAAAAGTAATCGAAGTTTTAGGAAATGTAAATGAAGCAGGGGTAGATATGTTATCTTTAATAAAAGAACATAATCTTCCATATAAATTTCCTGAAGAAGTAAAAAAAGAAGCAGAAAAATTTGGAGATAAAATAGACGAAAAAGAAATAAAAAATAGAAGAGATAAAAGAAATGATATTGTCTTTACAATAGATGGAGCAGATGCAAAAGATTTAGATGATGCAGTAAGTGTTAAAAAACTAGAAAATGGAAACTATGTCTTAGATGTTCATATAGCTGATGTTAGTCACTATGTAAAAGAAAATAGTTTGCTAGATAAAGAAGCAGTAATAAGAGGAACAAGTATATATATGTTAGGTAGAGTAATACCAATGTTACCAAGAGAACTATCAAATGGTATTTGTAGTTTAAATGAAGGAGTAGATAGACTAACTTTATCTTGCAGTATGGAAATAGATAAAAATGGTAATGTAATATTTGTAGATATATATAAAGGTGTAATAAATGTTACAAAAAGAATGACATATGAAATTGTACAAAAAATATTAGATGGAAGTAATGATAAAGATATAAAAGAATATCAAATATATGCTGATAAGTTTAAATTAATGGAAGAACTAGCTAGAATACTAAAAAATAGAAGAATAGAAAAAGGATATCTAAATTTAGATATACCGGAAAGTAAAATAGATTTAGACATAGACGGAAAAGTTGTAAATATATCAAAATATGAAACTAGTTTTTCAAATGAAATAATAGAACAATTTATGCTTACAGCAAATGAAAGTATAGCAGAGAAATTTTATTGGCTTGATGCACCTTTCATATATCGTGTGCATGAAAAACCAGACTTAGATAAAATACAAGAATTAAATAAATTCCTATATACATTAGGATTAAAAATAAAAGCTGATAAGGATAATATTTATCCTAAAGAATTTGAAAAAGTCTTAGAAGAAATAAAAGGTAAAGAAGAAGAAAAGGTAATATCTACTTTGTTACTTAGAACATTAAAAGTAGCTAGATATGAAGATAAAAATGAAGGACATTTTGGAATAGCTAGTAAATATTACTGTCATTTTACTTCTCCGATAAGAAGATATCCAGATTTATTTATACATAGAATAATTTCAAAATATCTAGAGAACAATTATGATGTAGATGAAAAATTTAAAGATAAATACAAGAAAGAAGCGGAAGATAAAGCTAAAAAATCTTCTGAAAGAGAAAAAGTTGCAACAACAGTAGAAAGAGAAGCAGAAGATATTAAAAAAGCTGAATATATGGAAAACAAGATAGGGGAAGAATATGAAGGAATAGTTTCTTCAGTTACTCAATTTGGTATTTTTGTGGAATTAGAAAATACAGTCGAAGGATTAATAAGATTTGAAGACTTAGGAAATGAATATTTTATATATGACGAAGAAAGAAAAATGCTTATAGGTGAAAGAACAAAAAAATCATATAAAATAGGTGATAAAGTAAAAATTAAAGTAAAAAATGCAAATAAATTATTAAGACAAGTAGATTTTGAAATAGTAGAAGAAAGCAAACAATATTAATGTTTGCTTTCTTCAATTTTACATATTTTAAGTTATAAATAACGAGAAAATACCTATAATTGTAGAAATAATTGAAAGACTAATAACAAAAATACCTCCAGCTTTATTATTTTTTTCTTTTATCTCATATAATCCATAAGAAATTGAATAAATAAGAATGTATATACCAAAAAATATAAATATACCTAGTTCAAAAATATTAATCAATGTAATTTCCTTGTATAATATAATAAAGTTTAAAATTTAATATATTATACTTACCTTTC
>CAMFER010000044.1 GCA_945949485.1 uncultured Clostridium sp.
CAAAATCTCCGCATATAATTACATAATCGTTTTTGGTCATTTCAGTTTGTATTGGAAATTTTTCTTCAGTAAATCTTGAAAAATCACTATGTGTATCGCCTGTTATATAAATCATAGCTAATCACTCCCTATAAGATACTTGCTATTTGTTATTCATCTTTACTTCTTTCTAAATAAATTTTAGATTTTGATAAACATATATCATCATTAATTTTTATTATAATTAACACTATTAATAACACTATTTGTAAATATCTTGAATAATGTACATCTGATTTTCTATCTCCTATTTGTGTACCATGTAAATTAGAATTTCTTATATCATATCCATCAATAAATTCTGACATATTTAAATAAAAGTTAAAATAATCTTGCTCATTTCTTGAAAATAGCGAACTTCCAATTTCAAGTCTGTCTTCTTTAATCATTTGTTTTATTTCATTTCTGATTTTTTCACTTTTTCTCCAATAACTAATTACTTCTTTATAATGTAGTTCTGCATAAATCATTATTCTTTCCTCATTTTTGATTTTTAGAAATCCTTTATCATCTTCAAAAATAAGTTTTTCTTTTATTAACCAATCTAAATCTTTTTTGTCATACTCAGGATAGTCATTATACTTTATATCTTCTTTAACTATCAATTTAAAAAAGTTATCATATTTATTATCCAAATTTTCTAAATATGCTAACATACATTGATCTGAAAAGAAATAATAATCTATTAAATTATTGTAATCACTATTTTTTAAATATACATATTTATCTTTTACTTTTGATGGAATATCTTTAAAAAACATATGCTCCGATGATATGCTCACTAATTCAGGATCAACTTGTCCATCTTCAACATAATATTTATATTCCTTTAATATATGATCTATTTCAGGTAATACTGATTTACATTTTTCAAATAACGTAGAGTCTTTTGAAGGCATAGAAATACTAAAATTTTCAATCCCAAAATTTTCTTTTAAATAACTATCAAAAAACCATTCAATAATATCTTCTAATCTTATATCTAATTTATTCAATTGTTCATAGTATGCATTTAATTGTAATAATGACACCATCTTTTTATGGTTAAATGTTGAATTCGGATTATATGCCTTTAACATTTTTAAGTCCATAGCTCTTTCAAAAACTCCTGTTTCATGTTTTTTATTTACTAGTTCTACTCTTCCTTCAATATCCGTAAACTCAAATAAATATATAAAATTATTTAATAATGTTGCAAAATCAGCTTTATTTTCTTCTACCCATCTTTTACTATATGAGCATATCAGCTGATTTCCTTCCATTTTTTCAATTTTCTCTGTTTGCTGTTTCTCATCAAATATTACATTATATCCATATTCTATACCTGTTCCTTTAGTAAATATTTTATTTTCCAGTTCTACAACTTTTCTACATGCTTTTAATTTAGTTTTATCATTTATTTCAATCATGTCCTTGCTACTTTGTATTTTAGCTATTATTCTAACATAATTTAAATTAGCATACTCATTATCTATATATCTAATTAACATATTTTCTTTATCTTCATTTGTTAATGAACTTGGAAGTTCTATTTCTTTATTTTTTTCTTCATTAATATAATATTTTCTTATCATAATTTCAGTAGAATTAATAATATCTTGAAGCATAACTTTTCTTATTTCACTATCATATTTTTTTACAATTTTTTTTAAATGTAAAATATGATATATTGAAATATTTCTTTCACATATTGCTTTTATAAAAATATCAGCAGTTATATTTATCTTTTCTATTTTCTTTTCAAATAATTCAAAAAAATCATCTATGTATTGATTTGGCACATCGTTTAATATTGTTTCAAAGTCTTCATTTGATATATTATCCATGTATTTAAATACTATAGATTTCATCTCTTTTGTAACATCCTTAGCCTTTTCAATATAAACAGTGTTCCAATTCTTCAAAAATAAATTATTATCTATATATTTAGTAATATTATATAATTCTAAAATTTCTTCCATTGTATATTTCTTATTTTTATCAAAATCATTTATAATTTTTTCAGCTTTTTGCAATTGATATCCACCAGCCCAATCATTCACAGAATAAAATTTAACCCTATCCATTCATTCCTCCATATAAAAATAACAAATTCACCTTATTATTTTGCTTTTGTACCTAATTTTATTAATGGAATTAAATTCTCTATATCATAATCATTTAATATGTTTAATAACCCACAATACAATATATCTTTTATATTATAATTAGTTAAGTTTTGTACCTTAATTAGTTTATATCTATGTTTCCTATTTTCTTGAAATAATTTTATTTTTTTATTTATTCATATCTATATTCTTCACTATCTTCTGCAACCATTAAATCACTATAATGTTCAGTTTCTTCTATTTGATAAACAACTTCATCTTTTTGATTCAATCTTTTCTTTAAATAATCTGATAATTTTTTATCTGTACAATAAATATAGCAACCTTTCTGTCCTCTTGTCATTAATGTCCTATATGTATTTTTTATTATTTCATCTGCTATTTTTTCAGCTTTATCAAAATCTTGTTGATACATTTTATATATACCTTTTATTGATTGGTCTGTTTTTGCTCTTTCTGTAACATTAGTAACTATTTTGTTATTTTCATATCTTAAATCATTACCTATAATTACACCAACATAATCAAATTCCAATCCTTGACAAGTATGTATACATCCTATTTCATTTACTGAATTTGGATCAATTGCCCATGTTTGACTACTTCCTAAATTCCAACTCATTGCAAAATCATATTCAGGAATTGTTATATCATATATATCTGATTTGTTTTTTCCTTCCTTTATCCAATCCCAACAATATCCTGCAAGTAATCTAGCTTTATTATTGATTTTATTTTTTTCAAAAATTATATCTCTCACTTCATTTGGAGTATCACAAATCTTAATATCATAATCTAGATCAAAACCATCATTATTTGCTGTTTTTCTAATATCTAATACATCATCTATCCAAGCAATATATCCATCTGATCCATTGCATCTGAATTGTGATTCTAATTCCATTATTTCTGATTCTGCCTCTGCTTGTCCAATATATTTCTGTATTTCTTCAACACTTCCAATATCTTTTAATGTAACTCTTTGAGATTCATCTATAAAAAATATTGAAAACTTAGATGCATGAATAATTTCTTTTATCTGATTTTCTCCTAAATTTTGAAACATTCCAGACTTTGCATTTAATCTATGAGCTTCATCAACAATTAATACATCAAACTCATTCTCAGCAGATTCAACAAATGATCCTGAACCTTTAAACAAATTATTTATTCTTGTTTTTCTGAAATCACCACTTAATTTTGTTGCATATACATTTCTTGGTGCAGCATTCTTTGTTACATATGAACAAACCATATTTTCATTTGTTAGGTTTACTAATAGATTAATTGCTAATACAGATTTTCCTGTACCTGGTCCACCTTTAACAATTAGTACTCTTTTATTTCCATCTCTATATGATTTTCTAGCCATTTCTAATGCTGTTTCATAGACAATTTTTTGATCATCGATCATAATAAATTCTTCATTACCTTGTAGCATACTAGATAAAGCATCTTGTAATGATTTAGATGGTCTAATTTTTCCATTTTCAATCATATATAGTGTTTCTTTATCATCGCCATATTTAATATACTTATTTATAAAATCTCTTAATTTTTCTACATCCCCCTTTATAAATGCAGGTGCTTTTTCTAAATAATATTTATAGTTTTCTGATAATAGTGTTGGAGGTGTTACTGTTAGATAATTGTGAAGATATGCACATGGATGTAAATCTATTTGCCTATCTTGTACGGTTTCATTGTAATCTTCTATCGTTGTTGCATATGACCATGCTTGATATGAAGGATGAGTTACCTCTCTTAATGCATGACCTGTAAATGCTTGTACTATTCCGTCTTTTCCATTTACAATATTTGCCTCAGTCCATTGTTTTAATTCAACAATAATAGCCGTATTTTTTAGTTGCCCGTCTTTACCTGTAATTATAAAATCAACTCTTTTAGAAGTATTTGGTATTTTAAATTCAATAGCTATTCCTACATTCCCAGGTATGTTATTGTCTATTAATACTTTCATCATATATTGCATAGAATTATTCCATGCCTTTCTCTCACTTTCAGATGTATGATATCCCATCTTTTCATAGAATTTTCTATCTATATTTTCTTCAATTCTATCTTGTACAACATCTTCTACAAATAGTTGCTTTGTTGCTTCATATACTATCATAATAATTGCCCCCATAAATTATTATACTTTTAAGAATTATTAAAAATTATTTTTTAACCATTTTTTTACATCTTCTACTGTTTTTATCCCTGACTTTTTTAAAATATGTATGATATCTATTGCTGAAATAATTACTATTGGATGTCCATCTTCTACAATTTCTTTATACGTTTGCATATCCACATAAGATGTTGTAATTAGAATTCCGAATTCTCTATGTTTTAATCTAGAAATTAATCTAGATGTTTCTTTCACTCCAACAGAATTGTTAATATCATATCTTTTAGCTTCTAACGCAAATTCAACTTGAATATTACTTTTATCTGTACCAATTCTATATTTTCCTATAGCATCTCTTCCACCATCTCTTCTAGTTTTTGTTAAGTCATATGCTACTATATTATTATCCATTAACTGTGCTATTTTTGAAGCACATTTTTCGAATTCATATGGATCATCAAAATAGTTATATATTTCTCTAATCATTTTTAAGTCTTGTTCTTGTTTTGGTAATTGTTCTTCTTTATTTCTATATTGTACTACTTTCTTTGCTGTTAAATGTTTACATTTTCCTTTTTTCTGCCATTCTTTCCAAACTTCTGGTGCATACTCACTATTATCTATTGAATTTTTTAGATCCATTAGCCATCTTCTATCTATTGTTGAAACATCTAATATTGAAAATATAGCTTTATAATTTTGATATCTCCTTCCATCTTTTTGGCTCCATACAGAAATAAGTTGTTCTTCTTTTGTTAATCTATCGTCACCTGGAACAGCTAGTCCTAAGAACCTAACATCTCTGCCTTTTACTTTTTGAAATATAAAGAATGGAATTATACTGTCCCTATCATTATTCTCCAATTTTTCGAAGCATGTTCTTAATATTTCATTACCTTTTCTGCTGGTATTATGAATGCTATGCCCTTCTTTTTTGTTATCACCATAATATATAAATCTTCCTAATTCTGCATCTAAATAATCTTTCCAGTCAATATCTTCTCCTGTTGTATATAAAACACAATAAGCATATTTCCCATCTTTACTCTTTACTTGTCTAAATCCACCCGAATTTGAACATAACATTAATTTATTTAATACTTCCGAAGACATATTAGGAACTGCTCCACCACAATATATTTCGTCAATTACTAAATCAGCTCTTTCTAAATCTTTAAAATTTATCGCCATATTTTACTCCTCGAATTTATTATATTTTGTACTTACTCCTTTAGCTTTTTCTACTGGATATTTCTTTTTAGTTTTTTCCAACTTTTTTAATATTATCTCCTCTGGCTTCACACCCAATTTCATAGCCATTTGAATACAATATGTAAATACATCAGCTAATTCTTCACATACTTCTTCTTTATCATAATTTTCGCTATTCCATTGAAAACACTCTAATAGTTCCCCTGCTTCTATTGCAATTGATTTAGCCAAGTTTTCTGGGGAATGAAATTGATCCCAATCTCTTTCTTCATTAAATTCTTTTATTTCTTTCATTAACTCTTTCATAATTAATTTCTCCTTAAATCACATATAATTCTTCTAGTATATTTTATATCACAAAAAGCCTTTTTTCTCAATAAAATTACAAATTAATTCTTGTAAAATTTTACATTTTATAAAACTGATACATTTCTGCATCAGTTTTACCTATTTTTATCTTTAATTTTAATCTTATTTTTTTCTTTTGTCTTTATTCTTTCCTGTTTTTTCTCCTTCATCTCTTTTATCTGTTTTTTCATCTTTCTAGAATTATCACCTACTTCATCACATAACCTAATCTCTTTCCTAACTTTCTCTATAGCAGAAGTAATACTAATTATATCCTTAGTAACAACATCTTTTTCAGTTTCATTATCTAATTTTTGTCTTTTATAATACAACCTATTCCTTGTATTCAAAATCTTCTGTAATTCTTCTTGCTTCTGTTCTTTTAAATTATCTATATCATTTATAGTTTCTAACTTATACTTACATATAAACCTTATTTGTTCTGAATACTTGTCCATCTTTTTTACTTCTGCTCTCATCTTTGGAGTAAGTTTATAATTTAAATTTTTCTTTGGATAAACTTTTAACAAATAACAATAGTAATAATATAAAGCAATTATTCCTTTAGGCTTCCTTAATTTCTTTACACTACCTTTATAAAATAATCTTTTATCATAAGTTTTAGGTTTAATTACTTCTTCTCTACTTGGATATCTATTGAAAATTTTATTTTTAATATTTTCAATAGAATACTCTTCTCCAAAGGCTCGTTCAATTCTAATATTTCTTTTGTATGGATACCTTTTTATACTAATTTTATTTGCTCTAAAATACACTTCATATCCCATGTCTTTTAATTTTTTTATAAATTCTTGATATGTCCATGAATGTTCTATTGCATAATCTATATCTTCTTTTGCAAATTTATAATATTCTGATTCTTTCATAGATTCTTTATAAAAGTTGTCAAAATTAATTCCAGATTTACAGGTCTTTTCTTCTAAAACACTTAATCCATATTCCTCACATATTTCATCTGATGTTTTGCGAAGTAATGCTGTATTACTAAGATTACTATAATACTTATATCCATCTTTAAATGAAACAGAATTTATTACAAAATGATTATGGATATTATCTGTATTTAAATGTGTAGATACTACTACTTGAAATCTATCTCCCCACATTTCTTCTGCAAGTCTTACTCCAATTTCATGAGCTATTTCTGGAGTAACTTCTCCATCTTTAAAAGATTGATAACCATGAAAAGCAAGTATTCCTTTTTCTTTTCCATATAACTTTTTTACAAATTGCATTTCTTTAACTGCATTATCTACTTTACAATTAATTCCTGTTGTATAGAAAAGCTTCTCTGTTTTAGCTGGATTAGTTGCATAAGTTAATAATTTTTCTATACTATCAAAATTACCTCCTTCCTTTTCATTTTTTGTCTTTTTTTCATCTGTTGCATAATCAATTACATGATCCAATCTTTTGTCCACTTTCCATAAACTTGTAGTCGCCATTCTAATTTCTCCTTCCATAAAAAAGGGGATTGGGGAATTTCCCCATTTTGAATTTCGAGCTGGCGAAATTCATTGCTTGCTAGGACAATAGCATACATATTTTTAGTACTAAAAAACTACCTTTTATTTATCAAATGCATCACATATTTTGAAAAATACTTGGACTTTTTAAATTAAAATCCAAGCATTTTTCTTTTAATTTTTTATTATAAAATTTTTAATTTAAAACTATTTTTATCGTAAGAATATGATTCTTTTAAATCATTCATAGTTCCTTTTATCTAATTATTTTTATCTTCTAATTTAAATATTTTGTTTAACTTTCTTAATAAAATTTCTTGTTTTGTATCTCTTATTAAACATGGTATTTTATCATAACCTAATGTTTTTGCTGCTATCATTTTAAATCTTCCCTTTAGTATTCTGTATCCATTTCCTACTTCAATAACTTCTATTGGTTTGCCTATCCCATGTTTTCTTATTGCATCTCTTTGCATACAAATTTTATCTAAATTAGCTACAGTAATAGCAATATAATTGCATCCTTTTATATCTTTTATTTCTATTTCTCTATATTCTTTATAACTTCTCATATTATCAAATCCTTTCTTTTTCTATTTACTTTTTTAAATTTTTATATTAAAATAATAATATAGTTAATGGGTTAGTATTTTTAGTTTTGCGGACTTATACTAACTCTTTTTTCATACCTTTTAGTGTTACTCCATAACACATTTGATACAATTTTGAGATAATTGCATCTACTAATTGCGCATCTTGACCTTGGCTAAATCTTTCTATTAATCCTTGTTTATCAAATCTTGTTGTAATAATTATTGGTAATCTATTTTCATTTCTATTTTCTATTATTGTATATAATTTTTCTAATGCCCAGTTGCTTATTTTTTCTGTTCCCAAATCATCAATTACTATCATATCTACATTTGAATATAGCTCAATTAATTCATTTTCTGACTTTGTATTATCTTTAAATGTTTCCTTTATCATGTCTAATAAAGTTGTTAATCTTCCCATTAATACTATCTTGTCATTTTCAATTAATTTATTAGCAATTGATGCTGCTAAATGTGTTTTTCCAACTCCTGACTCGCCCATTATTATCAGTCCATTGGTACATTCGCTTTTAATATTTTTATTTACATAGTCTTTAGCAATTGCTATAGCTAATTCATTTTCTGAATTACTATTAAAATTTTCAAAGTTCAGATTTTGAAATTTCATGCCAATATAATTTTGTTTATATATATTGTTTATAACCTCTCTAAAATGCTTTCTTTTTGCCATTTCATAATCTTGTTTGTCTTTCTCTTTCCAATATTCTTGTGCTTTTTTGCAAGTACATCTTTCATATTCAATATTATCAGGAGAAATATTAGCATATAAATAGTCAAGTCCAATTGGAGTTAATTCTCTGCCACAGTATTCACATTTTTTTAATTTCTTGTGGATAATTTCGTTATATTTTATATTCTCTAAAACCATTTTCTCTCTCCTCTCTTATATTTTCTTCTTTTCTTATTCTTAATTCTTTTGTATTCTTTTCTTCTTTGTTACTTAACGTTTGAATAACGTTACTTTTTTCTTTTTCACTTTTTAATTTTTCACGATATCTTTTTTGTCTTTCTCTATTTTGCATTTGATATTTTTCATAATTTTCAATACTTTGATACTTGTCCCAATTTTTTATTAGAAATGTTTCCCCTTCTTTTCTTAACATTTCTAATTCTAGAAACTTATTTAGAATTTTTTCTATTTTTTTCTTAGATTTTCCCATAATCTTCGAAAAATTTTCTATTGTCATAGGATTATTCCCTCCTATTTCTAACCTTCCTTTGTTATTACATTCAACTGCTAATGCAATTAATTGTATCCATACTCTAAAATAAGTATCCCCCTCAGTTAATTTTAAAATCAACTGAATTTTTCTGTTTGAAAATATATTGGTTTCTGTTTTAAACCATGGTAATTCATACATAGCCTCCTTTCCTCACTTTCCTTTTAGTTAGTAACTAACTGATTCTTTTTCTTTTCTATTTAAATATTCATCTAATGCTTGAACTCTAAATAGAAATTTTCCACCAACTTTGGAGCATGGTATTTGTTTTCTTCTTACTAATTGATTAAT
>CAMFER010000045.1 GCA_945949485.1 uncultured Clostridium sp.
TCCACTACGGACTTTCACCGATTAGTTAAACGACATGCCTGTCGCACTAAAAAAACAAAATACTCTAGTAAAACTAAAATATTTTGCTTTTGCTTATTTATTTAATTATATTTAAATTCATAGCATATTCAAACGATATTTTTTCTAATCTTTTAGTTTTTTTCCATCCATCCTCTCTATGCGACATTTTAGATATATCTGTCACTTTTTTATTCTTTAGTAATTTTATTATTGTATCTATTATCTCTTTTTCGCTATCATTTATTTTGTCTAAATTAAAATTTTCATTACTAATAATTTTAGTTGTATTGCCATTTTCAGTTTCAATATCTTCTCTTTGATATTTATCATCTAATAATGATAATTCATCATATTTTTTATACACTATAGTAGGTCCAAATTTTTGATTTTGATAAGTTAGTCCTGTAATCGCAACCGACCTTTTATTAAATGATAACATATCAATATACCACAAATATTTATTCAAACTTGTTATTGTTAAGTTCTTTACTTTACTTGCTATATATGAGATTATATTTTCGACTTTTTCTAAATCTAATGATTTATATCCATTATAAATATCAGGTTTTCTATTTAATACTTCTTTTAAATATCTTCTAATGTTTTCTTGAACTCTTTTTTTACTAATATTTTCTTCTTGTCCTTCAGATACTATCTTTTTATATGTTTTTTCAGTAATATTATTATTCTCATATGCTTCTTTTACTTTTTCTATAAATCTATCTTCATTTTCTATTAATAATTTGATATAATCACTTTGAGATTTTGTTGGAAGACCTCCTCTTTCATATCTATTAATAGTCATCTTTCCAAATCCTAAAATAGCTGTTAATTCTCTTTGTGATATATCATATTTTTCTCTTAGTTTAACAATATCCTCTGCTTTTATAATATTAGCTTTTTCTCTATATATTTTGTATATTCTTTCATTATTTTCATCTTCTATTTTATTAACATATAAATCTTGATTACATTCATTGCATATAGCTACATTTTCAAACGTGTTTACTTCAATTCCTCTAAATTCTTTTAATTCTCTTTTTTCTATTTTATATTCTACTTCTTTTTTACAATATGGACAATATACTTTCATTCTAATTCACCTCATCATATTTACCAAATTCATGAACTGACAAACAAACTGACTTTTCAATATTTTCTATTCTTATTTTAATATATAACTGCGTATCTTCAAACATTGGATTAAATTTAAATATCCAACCATCGTATTTTGGATTTCTGTCTTCTTCTGGACCTGCAAAACAATCTTCTATAGTAAGTCCCCTTATGATGTCTTTTATATCTTCATGATTTAAACCATATTCTCTCATAAATTCAATGTTTTTATCTCTTCTGGCAATTATAAATTTATCACCATTGTTATCTTGATCTACAATTTTTTTAATTCTGAGTAAATTCTGAGTTCTAATTTGACCTCTTATTGTTTTCATAATATGCCATCTCCTTGAAATAAGTGCCACTTTTTGATGGCGATTTTATTTTATCATGGAAAATGCATTAAGTCAATAATTTACAATCATTATTTTTAATTTTTCACTGAATTCATTGTTTTATTCATACTATAATGAAAAATAGAGCCACGCTCATATAGAACATAGCTCCGCAAAAGCTTTAAGACTTTTTCTAACTGATATTAGTTTATTATTTTACTCTTAAATTGTCAATGTTTTTTATTTTCAAAATATACTTTCATATTCTAGCGATACTATATCTTCATAAAGCAAAACATATTGAGAATTTATTTGTCTATTATCATGATAATGTCCAAAATACCATTTCTTAAATGTACATTTTTCTGAAATCTGCTGTAAATAATCTGTTAAAGTATCTTTTTTATATGTTGGATTTATTAATGTTTGAATACTTGTTGGACAACAATGAGAAATGATGTAATCAACTTTGTAATTTACTTTTTCTAGATTTTTTATCGCATTTTCCATTTCTTGATTTGTTGGAAGTTCTAAATCCCACCATGAAAAATCTCTAATTCTAAAATATGCTCCCCTTTTACGATATTCATATATTCTTTCTTCTTCATCTAAATTCAATATTCCATCTTGAATATCATGCGATCTAGCACCACCAAAAGCAAATATTTTTTTATTATCAATGTCAAAGATTTCTCCTCTCATTAAGTGTAATACTGAATCTCTTATCTTGTGTACTTTTCCACCTTTCCATTCTTCAATTGGATAATTATATAATCTTGTATAATTTTCATGATTTCCATCTACAAATAAAGTTGTAAAATTCTTGTTATTTAACCAATCAAGTGCTTCTTTTTCTCTACTACTCTCTTCTTCAAATGTCCATACTCCGCCAAAATCTCCACATATTATTATATAATCATCTTTCGTCATTTCTGATTGTATTGGAAAGTTTTCTTCTGTAAATCTTGAAAAATCACTATGTGTATCTCCTGTTATATAAATCATTTTCATCACCTTTTTATATATTCAGTTTTCGCCTTCTATTAAATACAAATTATTATTATCCATTAAAATTTCTATTGTTCATATTTTTGAACCTTTTTTGCTGCTTCTGAATATATATTATCTAATCTTTTAATTAATTTTTCTATTTCTTTTTTATTCAGTCTGCTTTTATCTGCATCCATTATCTTTTGTTTATTTATTTCGTAGTTATCCACTATATATTTACTAGCTATATATATATTATCATCATACTCTGTTACTCCATTTATTTCTTTACAGAATTTATCTAGTTGTTCATTCTGAAATAAAATCAAATCACAATCTACAGAATATTTTAAGTTGGTTAATCCATTTAATATATAGTCCACTAACTCTTTGGTCATTGTCTGATTTGTTCTTAGATTTTCTAATATATTCTTGCAATTTTTTTCAACATTTATACCTTTATCTAAACTTAGTAATTGATTTACATCTTCATTCCAATTCGCATTTTTATTATCAGAAAATTTAACAATAGTTGCAATATACTCTCTATTATAGGGCACTAATTTACTTAAGGTTCTAATTATTTTTAAATCTATATTTTTGCTATTTAATAAATACATCTTTCCAAAAAAATCTATGCTATTAAAATAAATACTAATCAGACATCCAATTAATAATATTGTTGATAAAATCTTTTGTAAAATTATATTAAATTTATCTATAATAATTGTTTTTTCTTTATTGTCAATAATTATTGAGAATATAGACAATAATATAGCACAAATATACATTATATGCATAAAAGACATTTCAAAGTCAAATATAGAATGTATAAACATCAATAAAATTGAACAAATTATTGAAATTTGTAATACATTCAACTTTTCTTTGTTTATAAATATTTTTTTAACTATTAAATAGATAAATATCATAACCAGATAAATCAAACTTAGAAATCCTATAATTCCATATTCTAAAAAAACTTGCAATGGATATGAATGTATTTCTATGGTATCATAGTTATATGTCTGTATCATTTTATATGAATGCATCCAGCCATTTCCACCTAATCCAAATATCCAATTATCCTTAATGATTTTTATTGCATCTTGATAAAATACTCCTCTTTCCCAAAATCCTCTATTAGATATATTAATACTTTTTATCTTAGTTACCAACTTTTCTGGCAAATATGCATAGTTTAAAATATATCTTTCACCATTTATTTCTAGATTATTCACTGTTAACCCTTTGTTATATTGTGTGTCAGAACTCTTAAATATTAACGATACTTCGACTGTTTCTCTATCAGCTTTAAATCCTATTGTTTTTATTCCCTCAAAACTTCCAAATTTAATTTCATGGCTGCATATTGTATCATAATACTTATTTTCTTCTATTATCTCAATTGAATATATATTTTCTCTATCGCTTTCTGATTGTAGATCAAAGCTAAAGTTGTAATATTTACAGCCATCTATATTTTGAATAACATATTTTACATTGTTTGAACTATTGCTCGTTTCGAATAATCTTAGAGGTTTTTCCAAATTTAATCCAACTACAACGGTTAATAACAACCCTATAAAAACAGCAATTCCTACTATAATATATGTTTTAATAGAAATATTATATAGCTTATTACTAACAAAATTATATATATATGATAAAATATAGCTAATAATAAATATTATTATAAAAAATATCCATGCTACATAATTTGTATTTAACACATTAATTTCTTTTTGATAAAATAAAGCAAATAAAATACCAAGTATCATATTCGTTATTAATAATTTGACACAATCTATTATTTTATTTTTATCATTTAAAAGAACTATATACATAACCATCACAAAGATAAAAACTAAGAAAGTTATTCGTGAATATGACAGCAATGTTGCAGATATAAATATATATGAGCATGCAAAATATAAGTTTTTAATCTTTTTATTAGAATTATCACTTTTCAAATATTCACCTATACAAAGAAGAATATTTATCGCCATTAATATTCCAAAAGCATTTTCATATCCAATTATACCAAGCATTCTATTTTCTAAATTAGACGTGATCGGATTTCCTAAAATTTCAGATATAGTTGAGAACCAGTTGGTTGTCATATTATCAATTCCTGTCAAAGCAATAAATACAGATGAAAATATTATACAATTTATTATATAACTAGCATATCTTTTATCTCTTTCCAAAATATCTCTTATTAAAATGTATACACAAAATGCTGTCAAATATTTAAATATATACGTTATTTCTGAATTTAAATCTTTATATGTTCCAAATAACAATGGGATAAATGTAGCTGTAAATAATGCAAACATTCCTATATCTATTTTGTTTTTTATTAGTCTAAAATCTTTTATTATAAACTTTTCGATTATATAGTAAAAAATAAACACAAATAACGCTAATACTGTTAAAATATTAGCGTTATTTGAAACAGGAGATCCAATAAAAACACTACTAACAAATATCGTTATACATACTAAAACTAATATTATTTTGTCTAATATTTTTCTATTTCTCTCCATTCTCTTCTCCATTTTTATAACCTTACTGGTTGTAATGTATTGTTGCATTTGTTAAAGATTCATTTCCATATCTAACATTTATACCCTGCCATTGTTCTTCTGTCCCTTTATAATATACATCTGTTAAGCTACTGCAGTCACTAAATGCCCAAACATCTATACTCGTTACGCTGTCTGGTATTGTTATGTTTGTTAAGCTACTGCAGTTTCTAAATGCCCAACCATTTATACTCGTTACGCTGTCTGGTATTGTTATGTTTGTTAAGCTACTACATCCCTCAAACACTGAGTTTTCTATGCTTGTTACACCGCTTTGTATTGTTATGTTTGTTAAGCTACTACATCCCTCAAACGCTGCGGTTTCTATGCTTGTTACACTGTCTGGTATTGTTATGTTTGTTAAGCTACTACATCCCTCAAACGCTGACATTTCTATGCTTGTTACACTGTCTGGTATTGTTATGTTTGTTAAGCTACTACATCCCTCAAACGCTGACATTTCTATGCTTGTTACACTGTCTGGTATTGTTATGTTTGTTAAGCTACTACATCCCTCAAACGCTGACACTCCTATTCTGCTTACACCATTTGGAATCGTTATGTTTGTTAAACTACTACATCCACCAAATACATTACTTCCTATGCTTGTTACACTGTCTGGTATTGTTATATTTGTTAAACTACTACATCCCTCAAACGCTGAGCTTCCTATGCTTGTTACACCACTTTGTATTGTTATATCAGTTAAATTTGTACATCCATAAAATGCTTGTTCACATATTTCTTCTATAGTATCTGGTAGCACTATTTTTTCTACATATGTACTATTTATTCCTTGTATATAGGATCTAGAACCATAATCATCTATATGTAATCTAATTATTCCTATTCTTTTTACAGTAACCCCATTTATCTCATTAGGTATTAATATGGTAGATAATTTAGTTACTTCTCCATGTCCTGTTAAGTGATCAATATAATAACTATTTGCGTTTTTTAATGCAATTGCACCTGTTTCAGGGTCAAAATCAAATATCGTCTCTGGATTTAGTTCGTCATCACTAATAACTACTTCTACATTTTTACTTGCTCCTAAAAAAGTTACAACAAAATTATAAGTATTTCCTTTTGGTACAATACATCTAAATGTTCCTACATCTAGCTTTTTAATCGAATATCCCTGTACATTTGTAATCTCAATGTCTGCTTCTTCCACTTCTACTATCGTATCAATAAACTTTTCTAGCTCTACAAATCCCCTATCTACTAATAAATCTTCTAAAGAACTATATCCATTATCTGTTGCAATATTATTAATCAGTTCTTCATATGAACTATAACCATAATTCTCAGCCACTAATTGTTTTGAAATTTCCTGCCCAGGATAGTACTCTTGATAATAATCATCGTATTTAAATTTTTCTCCTTCATAGAACATTTCTTTTATTTCTTCTGGTGTTTTTTGACTTAAAACTTCTCTAGCATATGCTTCATATTCATCATATGAATAATATAACATTTCTAAATCTAAATATAAATATATATCCGCATTATCGTTATCTATAGGCAAAACTTCATAATCTACATTTAGTTCAGTAGCATTAATAGCACTTTGATGTTTTTGAACTGTTATATTTAAATTAGCATCTACTTTTATATCGTATTTTTTATTTTCTACTATAACTTTGTTAGCTGATATTAATCCATCTTTGAATTCTTTTGAGATACCCATTAACAATGTATGTCTTGATAACTTCTCTTCTTTTAATATTCCATCCATTAGCAAATCTGTTTTTACTAAATTGGCTCTTTCTTCTATATCTTTCATTTCTGTTTGCTCAGCTGATTCCTTAGCTCTATTCAATATGCCATTTTCTCCTGTTAAAGTTATCATAGTTACAGCAGCAAGGATTAGCAAAACTATTATTGTTATTACTAATGCTATTAGTGTGATAGCTTTCTGGTCTTTTAACTTTCTTTTTGCTTTTGTGTTTTTCATTCTTTTTCTCCCCTTTTTTCTCTTTACTCATTTTAAAATATTTTTAATAAATATTTTTTATCACGAACACTCTTAATTCGTTTTCTTTCGTTAATCCTATTATAAGTAATTTTTTTTCTCTTTGTCAAGAGTTTGTCTATAATAATTATATATTATATGTAAACTAATCCTCACTATCTTTCAGAATGCATTTTAATGCTTTGAAAAAGCTTATATTTTCTCTATACAAAAAATATTTTCTAACTACATACTGTAAACATAAAACGAAATAAAATTTACTACTTAATTCCCTAAAAATTTTTCCTTGAATAACAAAAAAATCCTCATCGAATTTATTAAACCATGAACTATCTTCTTGTTTCACCGTTGCTATTTTTTTATTTACAAATATTATATTTAATTTTTTCTTTAAAGCTTCGTATAAAAAAATCTGTTCTTCTCCTCTATTTAGCACCGTTCCAGCTCCAAATTTTTCATTAAAACTTATATTATTATCGATAATGGTTTTTCTTTTAAATGATATTTCAGAAGAAGCAATTTTCATGGCTTTAATAAAGCCTATATTACTTGTTAACATCTTTTTGATTTTTCTTTTTTCATTTATACTTTCAACATAAAAGCAAATTATATCTGCATTTTTATATTTCTTATATGCTTGTAAGATAATTTCTCTATAATTTTTTGTATATGATAAATCATCATCTGCTAATAACACTATATCTTCATCAGCTTCTTTTATTGCTATATTTCTGCTTTTGCTCAATCCCTTTTCAAATTTTGTTATGACCTTAGAATTTTTTATATTGCATTTATGATTTGTGGTCTGATTTATTATTAAATAATTCGATGTTACATTCATATCTTTTAACAATTTATTTACTTGTTCATCGTTTTGTAAATTTTGGGTTGAAATTAGTACTTGCAAATTTTCTTTTTTCACATTGCAATTTTGAAGTTCTGTATCTTTAAATTTATCTTTCTTCATTCTTCCTAAACTCCTTCATTCTTCCAGCTCTTTTAAATATTCCATTTAATATATATCTAAAAAAACAATATAAGGATTTTCCTAATTTCAACTTTTCTTGATTTCTATATAATTTCCATCTGTAAAATGCCGTTACATATTTTTTTGAACTTCTCGAATTTTTAGTTTTTCTATAATATGCTAATACCTCATCTTGTCCATAAGCAATAAAGCCATTTCTTATAATATTCCACCAGGTCGCTACATCTTCGTTCATGACATTTGGCATATAACAAAGTTTTTTTGGAATTTTGTTCAAATCTATCATTGTGGTTATTGTCAAAATTCTTATATCTTGTAATCCTTTATTATAATCTGTTTTACTTCCTGCCTTAATTTCTTTACTTACTTTTGTTCCATCATCACTAATATATTTAAAATTACAATATACAAAGGCATAGTCATTTTCTTTTATGAAATTTATTTGTTTTTCTAGCTTTTCTTTAAACCATATATCATCAGCATCAAGGAATGTTAGAAATCTTCCTCTAGCATGTTTTATTCCTATATTTCTAGCATTTGAAACTCCTTGATGTGATAGTTTTATAATTTTTATTTTAGCATTTTTAGATTTATATTTTTCTATTGTTTCTATGCTATTATCTTCAGAACCATCGTCAATAAATATTGCCTCATAATTCTGGTAAGTTTGATTTTCTATACTTTCTATTGTTTCTGCTAGATATTTTGACGAGTTGTATACTGGTATTATTATGCTTATTAAATCATTATTTGTCATCTTATTCTCCATAAATTTATATCTTCAACATTTTACTCTTTTTCCGTTGTCTTTTTTATAATTGTATATATTGATTTAATGAATATTTTTATATCAAAAAAGAAACTAGAATTCTCTACATAATACAGTTCCATTTTTCTTTCTTTGTTCATATGTTGTTTCTTTGTTTGCATAAGCTTGCCAATATCCTATAAGCCCAGTTTTTTTGTTTAACAGTTTTTCCTTTTCTACTATTGGTCTTGGACCAATTAAAGTCATGTCTCCTTTTAGAATGTTTAAAAATTGTGGAGTTTCATCTATACATGTTTTCTGAAGAAAAAATATTGGTCTACCTTGAATAATATACATCACTGGTGTTAATACTATAACAATAGGTAGTAATATAATTAAGATTTTTATGGAAATTATTATATCTAATATTCGTTTTATGTATTTATTATATATTTCAAATTCGATTTTCATATTATCATGTTTCCTTATTTCTCTCTTATTTATTTCTCCATTTTTATTATAGTTAAACCTTTTATTCTTTGTCAACATCTTCTAAAAAATAAATCCAACAACAAATATTAAGCAAAATTTTCATTGCCAATGCAACAACTTTTTTCTAAAAAGTGCTGTCATATT
>CAMFER010000046.1 GCA_945949485.1 uncultured Clostridium sp.
TAACTCCTTGAGGTGGAACATCCATTGTTTGTTGTTTTAAACTAACAACACTTCTTACATGATCTAAGAATGGAATTATAATTGTAAGACCAGCATCAGCTACTTTATAAAATTTACCTAATCTTTCAATTATATATACCTCAGATTGTTTAACAATTTTAATTGACATAAATGCAATAATTAAAATTATTATAAGTAAAACTAATAAAAACCACATAATTTTATCCTCCTTATATTAGTTGATTTTTATATAATTAAAATATTAAAAACTATTTTTTAATTGGTACTACAATTGCTTTTACGCCATCAATTTCTGTAACTTTAATTTTAGTTCCAACAGGAATTTTTTCATCATCTTTTCCAATAGCAGTCCAAGTTTCACCAGACACTTTAACTTGGCCTTTTTCATTTATAGAGTCAATCTCTTTTATAACAAGACCTTCTTTACCTATTATTGAAAAAGCATTTGTTTTTACATTTTTTGTGTTTGCAAATTTCTTTACAAATGGTTTAGTTGCAAAAATAAGAATTGCTGAAGATACTACGAATACAGCAGTTTGTACCAATATGCTATCTATAAAGAAACTTACAACCATAGCGATTAAAGCTCCAATAGCTAACCAAAATACTAAAAATCCAACTGTCATAATTTCAACAATTAATGCAACACCTGCAATAATTAACCAAATTTGCCACATAATATAAATTCCTCCTTAATGTACCAACTATTACTATTATAACATATTTTTCATAAAAAGGAAATATGTCAACTAACAAAATTAAAAAACTCAAGTTTTTATTTTTATACAGTAAAAAAGAGTAAAAATTTTTCGCAATAAAAAATCTAAAAATATAAGAAAAAAACATCGTAAATTTGATAGAATAGAATAAATTTTATCTTAAAGGAGCGATGTTTTTTGAATAGAAAAGAAAAAAGAGAAAGAAAAAAAGAATTAAATATATTAAATGACTTAATAACAGTATTAAATCAATATTTTCCAGAATTAATAAACAAATTTAATAGGCTAACAGATTTAAGAAATCAATCATATGTAAAATACCAAATGAAAGTAATATTCATAGTAAGACTAATGGGATTAATGTGTGAAATGAAAAGTATGCAAGGAATGACAAGGGAATTAAATAATACGAGATATACAAGAAGATGAATACAGAAGACAAATTGAAAAATTAATATCAGAAAGAAGATATGATGAAATTCCAGTATATCTTGAATATCTAAAATATGAAGTACGGAGGTGAAGAAAAGGCAATAGAAAAAATAGAAAGATTAAAAAGCTATCTCTCTGAAGGATTACCTAGATACCAAGACATATTAGAAAAACAAGAAAAAAAAATACCGGAAGCACTGAATGGAATAGAGTATAAAGATCCTGGAATTATGGAAAGCCAAATTTTTACTGTTTTAACAAAAAGATTTAAAAGTGGTAGATTAAGTTTTTCAAAATTAGGAGCAACTTGTTTGGCAAAAAATTGTGTAGCTAAAGTTCAAGAAGGTGTGATAGATATAGAAAAATTAAAAAAGGAAATTCCAATAGATAATAGTGTGGAAGAATATATGAAAAAAATAAGTGAAGGTATTAAAAAGGTTAGGAAATCATTGATAGTAAAAAAAGCTAATTTAATTGATAAAAATAGAACTACTTGCAAGAGTTTTAATATAGGCAAGAAAAGCCCTATTTTTCAAGAAATTAGCCTAACACCAATAAGTCAATTAGATTACATATTTTAATAAAAAAATTGTAAAAAAAGTAGAAAAAAAGTATATGAAAACACTGACAAAAAGTTAGAAAAACATATATAATAATGTCAAATGTTTTTAACAGAGGAGAAATAAAAAATGAAAGAAAAATCAACATTAAAGGATGTTGCAAACAATTACTTGACACATACCGTAAGAGAAAAGGGAATAACTTTAATTGCACTTATAGTAACAATTATTGTTTTACTTATTCTAGCAGGAATAACAATAGGAGCAATAACAGGAGATAATGGAATAATAAATCAAGCACAATCAGCAAAAACTGAAAATGAAAGAAGCGATATAGAAGAACAAATAAATGTAATAGTGATACAAAATAGTAAAGATAGGGTAATGGATAAAAATAAATTAATAAATGATTTTGAAGAAAAATTACCTGATGGAAAAGAAATAGTAGAAAGTGATGATTTAATATATATCATATATCCTGAATATAGCTTTGAGGTAGATATAGATTCATTAGAAGTAGCACAAGTAGAAATTGATAAGGCAGATGATGAAACACCATGGGAGCTATCAGGAAGCGGAACAGAAGCTGATCCATATTTAATAGAAAGTATAGAAGATTTAGTAGCATTTTCTAATAATGTAAATAGTGGAACAAGCTATAACGGAAAATATGTGAAATTAACAAGAGATTTAGATTTTAATTTACCATTTTCATATGTAAATCCAAAAACAAAAGTATCAGAAAAAAAAATAGAATTATAGAAGAAGATAGTAATGGAACAGAATTAAAAATATTTTTAACATCAGGAACAGGATTTAATCCAATAGGAAATGAAGAGGAAAAATTTAGGGGAACATTTGATGGAAATGGAAAAGTAATAAAAAATATTTATATAAATAGACCAGAAGAAGATTATGTCGCTTTATTTGGATATAGTAATGGAGAAATTGAAAAGTTGGGATTAACTGGAAATGTTACAGGTGGAGTAAGTATTTTTGCTTATGTAGGAGGAATTGTAGGAAGAAGTATTAGTACTATAAGATATTGTTATAATCTTGCAGATATAACTTCAAATCAAACTAACGTATTCGGTATAGGAAAGGCTGATATAGTAGAACATTGTTATAATGGAGGAAATATTATTGCCAAAGGTTCTTTTGGTGGAATTTCAAAAGGAGATATTAAAAATTCTTACAATTCAGGAGATGTTAAAGGAAAATATTTTATAGGTGGTATTAGTAGTTCAGATACTATGGAAAATTGTTATAATTTAGGAGAGGTAATTGGAAACGAAGGAGACTCTTATGGAATTGGAGGAATAGCAGGAACAGAACAAGCAAAGATAAGAAATTGTTTTAGTAAAGGAAATGTAACAGGAGAAAGTACAATACAAGTAGGAGGAATAATAGGAAACACAATTGATTTAGATGATGAAAATGGAAATAATTTTTGGGACAGGTCCAAGTGCGACAAAATGTCTAACTTGGACCTGTCCCAAAAATTCCAAAAAAATCTTTTATTTTAATTGTATAAAATATTGAAAAAAGTTCATAATTAAAATAGGTGATTAATTATGAATAATGAAAAAGATTATGAAAAAGAGAATAAGATAAAAAAAGAAATAGAAGAAGAGGATTTTTCTGCAGAAGTGGGTGAGGATACTACTAAATATGGAGAGTTTATATCTTCATATTTTGCTTGGATTTCATTACCTAAGCAAAAGGAAAATGCTGAGAGATTGCAAGAAATAACAAAAAAAGATAATAAAGAGAGAAAAAAGTAGAAAAAAAGAGATATAAAAAGCAAAAGAAAGAAAATAGTGTTCTTTTAACCTTTAAAAGTCAAAGAAGGTCAGAAAAAAGAATTGAATTTTTTTCTAAAGTGCATATAATATTATTATAGGTCAAAGAAAGTCAAAAACAAAATGAAGGAGATGAAACATATGAGAATGTCAGATATTATAGAAGAATTTATAAAGGATTTATTTGACGATAATGAAAAAATAGAAATACAAAGAAATGAACTTGCAGAACATTTTAATTGTGTTCCATCACAAATTAATTATGTTATATCAACAAGATTTAAGCCATCACAAGGATATTATGTGGAAAGCAGAAGAGGCGGTGGTGGTCATATCACTATAAGAAGAGTAAATAATACTAAAGAAGACTATTTAATGCATATTATTAGAAACATAGGAGATACAATTACTTCAAGTGAAGTAGATATTATCTTAAGTGATTTCTTAACTTATGGAATTGTAAATGAAAAAGAAGCTAAACTTTTAAAAGTTGCAACAAGTGATAATGTTTTGCAATTACCAAAAGAAACAAAAGATAGTTTACGTGCAAGAATACTAAAAAACATGTTGATTAATTTAGAATAAAAAAGGAGGAAATTTATATGTTATGTGAGAATTGTGGAAAAAGAGAAGCAAATGTAAGATATTCAGAAAATATTAATGGAAGAGTAAAACAAATGAATTTATGTGAAGAGTGTAGCAAAAAGTTAGGTATAGGAGACATTGATTTTAATATTCCTATGGATTTTTCAGACTTTTTTGGGGAATTTATGGAGGAGTTTTCAAGACCAGAATTTATGCCTTTATTAAGTGATATTAAAAAATTAAAATGCAATAATTGCGGATATACATTCCAAGATATTGTAGATACTGGAACTTTAGGATGTAAAGATTGTTATGATGTATTTCAAGATAGATTAGATCCAATTATTAAAAAAATACAAGGGTCTAATAGACATGTAGGAAGAATTGGTAAGATTATAGATGATAAAATTGATAAAAAAATGAATGATATAGATGAAAGTTCTTTAAAAGACAAAAAACAAAGTAAAGAAAATATAGAAAATAAAGAAATATCTGAGTTAGAGAAATTACAAGAAAAATTAAGGACCGCTATAAAAGAAGAAAGATACGAAGATGCTGCAAAATTAAGGGATAAAATTAAAAAATTAGAGAAATAGGAAGTGGTATTATGAATTGGTATTTACAAAGTGGTAAAGATTCAGATGTTTTAATGAATACAATTATTAGATTTTCTAGAAATTTAAAAGACTTTAAATTTAATTTAAAGTCTGATAAAGAAATTGAGATATTAGAAAATAAGATAAAAGAAAATTTATATCAAATTGGATATGGGTTAAAATTCTTAAAATTAAAAGATATGGATGAGATAACAAAGCAAAGTTTAGTTGAGAAAGAATTGGTTTCAAAAGAATTTTCAAAAAATAAAGAAGGAAGCATTTTAATTAATGATGAAGAAAATATTTGTATTATGATAGGTGGTAAAGAACACTTAGAAATACAAGTATTTAATTCTGGACTAGAACTTAAAAATACACTAAATTTAGCCATTGAAATTGATAAAAAATTTGGAGAAATATATGGATATGCTGTAAACAAAAAATATGGATTTTTAACATCAAGTCCAGATATGTTGGGTACTGGATTAAAAGCTATATGTACAATGCATATACCAGGATTAGTAAAAACAAATAATACAAAAAATATATTAGATACAATTACTAATTTTGGTATTAGTATCAAAAAAATTAATGATGAAGATATAAAAAATCAAAGCGATATATATCAAATATCAAATAAATATACGCTAGGTATATCAGAAGAAGAGATAGTGGAAAATGTTAATATAATTGCAGAAAAAATAATTGAACAAGAAAGAAAAGCAAGAAGATTGTTAGCAAATGAAAGTATAAAATTAGAAGATATTATATATAGATCTTATGGAATATTATCTAATTGCAGAAAAATTTCTAATGAAGAAGTTTTGAGACTATTATCAAATGTAAAATTAGGTGTTGATTTAGGTATATTAGATAAACTAAATGATTTAAAAGTACAAAAGTTATATCTATATACTAAAGATGCTAATTTACAAAAATATTTTGGAGAGAAATATGAAAAAATGGAACTAGATGTAAAAAGGGCTGAAATAATAAAATTAATTATAAATAAAAAATAGAGTCTCCTAAATATATTAAGAGACTAAAAGATATTTGAAATCAATACATTGTATAATAGCAGTAGCATATAAAAATACAAATTCCCATGAAAAAGAGGAAAAAGTTTTTCGTAATGCAAAGAACTAATACAGAAAGTATTACAATTCCAAATAATATCATACATTTTTTGATAGTAAGTTTCTTAATCATTGTGTATTCCCTCCAATCAATGTATGCTATTTATTAATAAAAAATAAATAGTATATCAAAAAATATATAAAAACTATTTTAGCACAAAAAAATTAAAAAATATATATAAATCTGTCGATAAAATAAAAAAAGAAAGGGTGATAAGTATGATATATAAATTTACAAATAGAGCTAAAAAAGCTTTAGAATATGCAAATGAATTGGCTATAAAGTTAGGACATAGTTATATTGGAACTGAGCATATTTTATATGGATTAACAAAAGAAGGAAGTGGAGTTGCTTCAAAGGTTCTAGAAAATCAAGAAGTTTTACCAGAAAAAGTTATAGATAAAATAGCAGAATTAGTAGGGAGCGAAGAAGAAATAGAAGGAACTTTAGGATTTACTCCAAGGACTAAAAGAGTTATAGAAAATGCTTTCATAGAAGCTAGAAAATTAGGCTATGATTACATAGGAACAGAACATCTATTAATTGGAATTTTAAGAGAAGGAGATAGTGTAGCAGCAAGAGTATTATTAGAATTAGATGTTAACATTCCTAAACTTTATGGTGAGATTGTAAGAGTGATAAATGAGGGAGAAGATTTAGCAGGAGATAATAATCAAGGAAAAGATAGTAAAAATCAAGGAAGCTATAATCAGACTCAAACTTTAAATCAATTTGGAGAAGATTTGACTAAAAAAGCTAGAGAAGGAAAATTAGATCCAATAATAGGAAGAAAAAATGAAATTGATAGAGTAATACAAATCTTATCAAGAAGAACTAAAAATAATCCTTGTTTAATAGGTGAACCTGGTGTTGGTAAAACTGCTGCTGTTGAAGGATTAGCAGAAAAAATTGTATCAGGTGATGTTCCTGAAATTCTAAAAAATAAAAGAGTAGTTACTGTAGATATTTCTGGAATGGTTGCAGGAAGCAAATATAGAGGAGATTTTGAGGAAAGAATTAAAAAAGCTTTGGATGAGGTAAAAAAAGCAGGAGATGTAATTCTTTTCATAGATGAAATTCATACAATAGTCGGAGCAGGAGCTGCAGAAGGTGCTATTGACGCAGCCAATATATTAAAACCACTTTTAGCAAGAGGAGAAATACAATTAATTGGTGCAACTACATTAAATGAATATAGAAAATATATAGAAAAAGATGCTGCATTAGAAAGAAGATTTAGTCCAGTAAATGTTGAAGAACCAAGTAAAAGTGATACAATTAAGATTTTAAAAGGAATAAGAGATAAATATGAAGCGCATCATGGTGTGAAAATAACTGATGAAGCAATAGAAGCAGCAGTTGAATTATCAACAAGATATATAAATGATAGATTTTTACCTGATAAAGCAATAGATTTAGTTGATGAAGCTGCATCTCGTGCAAAATTAAAAACATATACTGAGCCAGATAATTTAAAACAATTAGAAGAAAAAATAGAAGAGATAGTAAAAGATAAAGAAGAAGCTGTGAGAACTCAAAAATTTGAAAAAGCTGCAACTTTGAGAGATGAAGAAAGAAAACTAAAAGAACAATATGAAAAGGAAGAAAAGAAATGGAAAAACAAGAACACTAAAGAAGTTGTTAATATAACAGAAGAAAATATAGCAGAAGTAATTGCAAATTGGACTGGAATACCAGCAAGTAAAATAACTGAAGATGAAAATCAAAGGTTAAAAAACTTAGAAAAATCACTTCATGAAAGAGTAATAGGACAAAATGAGGCAGTTGAAGCTGTTGCAAAAGCAATAAGAAGAGGAAGGGTAGGACTTAAAGATCCGAAAAGACCAATAGGTTCATTTTTATTCTTAGGACCAACAGGAGTTGGAAAAACAGAATTATCAAAAGCGTTAGCAGAAAGCTTATTTGGTGATGAAAACGCAATGATAAGAATTGATATGTCAGAATATATGGAGCCACATTCTGTTTCTAAATTGATAGGTTCACCTCCAGGCTATGTTGGATTTGATGAAGGTGGACAATTAACAGAAAAAATTAGAAGGAAACCATATTCAGTAATATTATTTGATGAAATAGAAAAGGCTCATCCTGATGTTATGAATATGCTATTACAAATATTAGAAGATGGTAGGTTAACTGATTCTCAAGGTAGAACAGTAAATTTCAAAAATACGGTTATAATAATGACTTCTAATATCGGAGCTAGATTAATAACAGACAAAAAATCTTTAGGATTTAGTAAACAAGATATTGAAAAAGATAAAGAGCAAGTAAAAGAATATGAAGAGACTAAAAAAGAAGTTATGGAAGCTTTAAAGAAAGAATTAAGACCAGAGTTCATTAATCGTATAGATGAAATAATAGTATTCCATAAACTTACTGATGATGAGATAGGAAAGATTATAGATATTATGCTTAATGAAGTTAAGAAAAGACTTGAAGATAAAAAAATAAAAATAGAAATTGATTCTAAAGTTAAAAAATTAATAGCAAAACAAGGTATTGATAAATCGTTTGGCGCAAGACCACTTAGAAGAACAATACAAAACTTGTTAGAAGATAAGTTAGCAGAAAGTATTTTAGATAATGAAATAAAACCTGGAAAAGTAGCAAAAGTCACAGTTGAAAATGAAAAAATAGTAATAAAATAATCTTGAAAATGCTAAAATTATGTTGTATAATCTGTTTGCTGTTTAAGTATTACAGCAAGGAGGAATATTAAGTGTTTACTGAAACACAGAAACAAGAATTAAGAAGAAAAGGTTATCAAGAATATGAAATTCAAAGATTAGAAGTATATGGTAATGAAAAGCAACGTCAAGAAATTGTTGAAAAAATTATAAATGCTTCGTTCGATGAAGAACTTATTCGAAGAGACCTAAGAAGAAAAAATATAATCTAATTCTTGTGAATTCCAAAAGGATACCTAAAATAAGGTATCTTTTTTTGTAGGAAACTTGCAAAGAGTGACATAAAGTGGTATAATATAATTATGCTAATGGTATAGCACAAGGAGGAATATTTTATGTTAGTACAATTAGAAAATTTGTTAAAACCTGAGTCTAAGGAAAAACGGGAAAAATTCTTAAAGGATTGTGGCTTTTCTGAAAAAGGAATTGAAGAAATTGAGAAAATTGAAAATCAGAAAGAAAAGTATGAACTTTTCTTAGATTTATGGGAACATTGTAATCAAGCTAATCTAAATGAAGAAAGGCTAAGAATTACTTTGAATAAGAAGTATGGACTCAACGATTCTGAAGATGCTTGGACTAGAAAAAAAGCATGGCCACATTTAGGTGATTAACAAACAAACCTCAGGAGAAAACATAAAACTCCAAAAAACAGTACTGAAAATACAGTACTGTTTTTATTTATATAGAATTATTAAAAGATATAAAATATATAAGGTTCAAATACAATATGATTTCCATTAGCTGTCAATGATTTTTGAAAATGTCCCAAAATCTTTTAAACATTAGCCCTAAAA
>CAMFER010000047.1 GCA_945949485.1 uncultured Clostridium sp.
GCATTATCAATGCTTATATCAATTTTGTTATTATACAAGTGTCAAATTCCCGAGTCCTTATATTCTATCCCTTTCTCTTCAAGATATTTTTTTATTTCTTCTTTTAATCTATATCCTCCATGATCACTACCTATTGCTATCATTAGTATCCCTCCATTCTTTATACAATATAACACAAATTTACCTATATTACAATAATTATTTAAAATTTACTTGCTTTTTCAAGCAAAATATGGTAGAATATTTTATGTTATAATGTTATTTTAGACTAAGAGGAGGTGCTTTATAGAATGCCAAATATTAAATCAGCTAAAAAAAGAGTTAAAGTAATTGAAAAGAAAACTTTAAGAAATAATATGATAAAATCTGGATATAAATCAGCTGTTAAAAAATTCGAATCAGCAGTAGAAGCTGGAAATAAAGAAGAAGCTAAAACATTATTTTCAGATGCAACTAGAAAAATTGATCAAGCTTGTTCAAAAGGTGTTATTGCTAAAAATACAGCAGCTAGAAAAAAATCTAGTTTATCAAAAAAATTAAATGCAGCTAATGCTTAAACAAAATAAAGATTATGCATAGTTTTTATTTATAGAGTGTTTTTTAACACTCTTTTTTTGGCCAAATTTTCCATTGATAACTTTTTTTCTACATGCTAATATGATATTAGATACTTTTGTATTGAGGTGTTACTATGATTAAAAATATAAAAGAGAGATATTTAAAGTTAGATTTAAAAGCTTTTAAGATATTAAAATTTGGATTACTAATATGTTTATTTATTTCTATACTCTCTATGGCTATTTTATTTACATATCTTTTATTATCATATCCTTTTTTATACCTTTTAGGAATGTTCTTTTTTAGAATTAGCTTAATATTTTCTGTAGAATTTGTTCTATGTGCATTTGTAGCTGATTATATAAAAAAAGAATTGATATCTTAGATGATATTTTAATTGTTTTAATTATTTTTATAAAAAAATATATAATATAAAAAAATAAGAGGATTTTCCCTCTTATTTTCCTATTTCTTTAATTCTTCTAAGAACATTTCATTTAACATCTTAGGATTTGCTTTTCCCTTAGTTTGTTTCATAGCTTGTCCTACTAAGAATCCTAACGCTCTATCTTTTCCTGCTTTATAATCTTCTATTGATTTAGGATTTTCTTCTAGTATTTTTAAAACTATTTCTTTTATTGCTCCCTCATCAGATATTTGAATCCAGCCTTTTTCATCTATAATATCTTCTGGGTCTCTTGGATGTTCAAACATTTCTACTAATACTTTTTTAGCAATAGATGAACTTATTGTTCCTTTATCTATTAATATTACAAGTTTTGCAAGTTGTTTACTATCAAATGGTATTTCTACTGGGTCCATTTCAGTTTCATTTAATATTCTTGATATATCAGAAATAATCCAGTTATTTACCGCTTTTGGATTATTACATATTTTAGTTGCTTGTTCAAATAAATCTGATAAGTATTTTGAAGATGTAATAATATTAGCATCTTTTTCTGATAAATTATATTCTTCCAAATATCTTTTCTTTCTACTTTCTGGAAGTTCTGGTAAATTATTTTTTATATTTTCTATATATTCTTCTGAAAGATTAATTGCAACTAAATCTGGCTCTGGAAAATATCTATAATCATCTGCATTTTCTTTGTCTCTCATTGAAAAAGTTTTTCCGTGATACCTCATCCCATCTTAATGATTCTTGTTCTACTTTTCCACCATTTTCAATTACATCTATTTGTCTATCTATCTCATATTCTATTGCTCTTACTATACTTCTGAAAGAGTTCATGTTTTTCATTTCTGTACGTGTACCTAATTTCTGTTCTCCTCTTTTTCTAACAGAAACATTAACATCTGCTCTTAAAGAACCTTCTTGCATTTTACAATCAGAAACTTCAATATATTCTAATATTGACTTTATTTTTCTTAAATAGTTTTCCGCTTCTTTACTGCTTCTCATATCTGGTTCTGATACAATTTCAATTAATGGAACTCCTGCTCTATTTAAATCAACTAAAGCTCCTCCTGCTAATTCATCATGATTTAATTTACCTGCATCTTCTTCTATATGTATTCTTGTTATTCCTATTCTTTTTTCTTCACCATCAACATCAATATCTACATAGCCATTTTCACATAAAGGTTCATCATATTGTGAAATTTGATACGCCTTTGGTGTATCAGGATAGAAATAGTTCTTTCTGTCATTTTTGCTTTTTCTTGCGATTTTACAATTTGTAGCAAGTCCAGCTTTAACTGCATATTCCACAACTCTTTCATTTAAAACAGGTAAAGTCCCTGGCATTGCCATACAGATTGGACAAACTTGAGTATTTGGTAAAGCTCCAAATCCTGTTGGACAAGAACAAAATATTTTAGTTTTTGTAGAAAGTTCACTATGTATTTCTAATCCTATTATAACTTCATAATTATCCCTAAGTGACATTATCTTTCCTCCTATTTTTTAAATTCTGGTTTATATCTTTCTCTAAATTTTATTTTTTGCTCAAATGTATATGCAGCATTTAATATTACTTCTTCTTGGAATCTATTTCCTATTAATTGCATTCCAATTGGCATATTAGCACTATCTACTCCGCATGGTATAGATATTCCAGGAAGACCTGCAATATTTACTGATACTGTACATATATCTGATAGATACATTTGTAAAGGATCTTCTGTCTTTTCTCCTATATTAAATGCAACTGTTGGAGATGTTGGAGTTAATATTACATCATATTTTTCAAAAGCTTTATCAAATTCTTTCATGACAAGTGTACGAACTTTTTGAGCTTTTTTATAATATGCATCATAATATCCTGAAGATAATACATATGTACCAAGTATTATTCTTCTTTTAACTTCTTCTCCAAAACCTTCACTTCTTGATTTTCTAAATAAATCTGTTAAATCTTTAAATTCTTTTGCTCTATATCCATATCTTATTCCGTCAAATCTTCCAAGGTTTGAACTTGCTTCCGCACAGGCAATTATATAATATGTTGCTAATGAATATTTAGCTATATCTAATGAAAATTCTTCTACTTCTGCACCTAATTCTTTATATATTTCTATTGATTCTTTTAATTTTTCTTTTACTTCTTCGTTTATTCCTTCTCCAAAGAATTCTTTTGGTACTCCTATTTTTAATCCTTTTACATCATTTTTTAAAGCCTTTAAATAGTCTTTCTTTTCTAAATCTACTGATGTAGAGTCTTTTTTATCATGCCCAGCAATTACATTAAGAAGCATCGCACTATCTCTTACATCTTTAGTTATTGGTCCTATTTGATCTAGAGAAGATGCAAATGCTACTAATCCATAACGAGATACTAGTCCATATGTTGGTTTTAATCCTACAACTCCACAGAAACTTGCTGGTTGTCTAATAGACCCACCTGTATCAGAACCAAGTGTCCAAGGAACCATATTAGCAGCAACTGCAGCAGCTGCTCCTCCTGATGAGCCACCTGGTACTTTATTTAGATTCCATGGATTTCTTGTTTTCTTAAAATATGAATGTTCTGTAGATGCTCCCATTGCAAATTCATCCATATTTAGTTTTCCTAAATCTATTAATTTTTCAGCATTCACTTTTTCCATAACAGTTGCATCATATGGTGATACAAAATTTTCTAACATTTTTGAACTACATGTTGTTTTGATTCCTTTAGTACATATATTATCTTTTATTCCTATAGGAATACCTGCTAGTTCATTTATCCCTTCTTTATCAAGCTTATCTGCTTGTTCTAAAGCTTCTTTCTCTAAAGTTGTTACAAAAGCTTGTACATCTTCTTCTTTTTCTTTTATTCTATCTACATAAGCTTGAACTATTTCTTTACTTGTTAATTCTTTATTTTTTAGCTTTTCTTTAAGCTCATACACTGTCAAGTCTATAATACTCATCAAAATTCCTCCTTTGGTTTTGAATACTTAGTTTATAACCTTTGGTATTTTAAACATATTTCTTTCTTTACTTGGTGCATTATCTAATAACGCTTGATTATCACTAAATAACTCTACTTCATCTTTTCTAAATACATTATGTGCTGTATTAGATCCTATTGTAATATCTAAATTTTCTGTATTAGCATTATTAACAATATTAGCAAATTCTAAAATTTGTTCTAAATGTTTTGCATATTTTTCTACTTCTTCATCTTTTAATTCAAGACTAGATAAATTTGCAATATGCAATATTTCTTCTTTACTTATATTCATTCAATTCATCTCCTAAACTATTTTATGCCTACTATTATATACTGTTTAGGCAAAAAAAACAAGCCCCAAAGGCTTGCTTTTTCAATATATTAGCTAATTGCAATTATTTTAATTCAACAACTGCTCCAACTTCAGTAAATTTAGCTTTTAAGTCTTCAGCTTCTTCTTTAGAAACTCCTTCTTTAACTGTTTTTGGTGCTCCATCTACTAATTCTTTAGCTTCTTTTAATCCTAATCCTGTTGCATCTCTAACAACTTTGATTACTTTTATTTTTTGATCTCCTGCTTCTGTTAATACAACATCAAAAGATGTTTTTTCTTCAGCAGCTCCAGCTGCTGCTCCAGCTGCTGCAGGTGCTGCTGCAGCTACTGCTGATACTCCATATTTTTCTTCAATAGCTTTAACTAAATCAGCTAATTCAACAACTGTTAAGCTATCGATTTCTTCGATTAATTTTTCTATTTTTTCCATTTTAAAATCCTCCTAATTTTTATTCTTTCTAGTGATATAAGTTCACCACTCTTATTAATTATTTTCTGTTTCAGTGTTTTCTTCAGCTACTGTAGCTGTTTCTTCTGCTGGTACTGAAACTGCAACTTTTTCCCCAGCTTCTTCTTTTAGTTTTTTAACTTCGTTAAGTGCAACTGCAACTTTTGAAATATTTCCAAGTAATGCACCAGCAAGCATTGATAATAATGTTTCTCTTGATGGTAATTTTGCTAAAGTTATTATTTCTTCTGCTGTCATAACTTTACCTTCAATTACACCACCTTTTATTTTATAAAATTCATTATCTTTGCTGAATTTATATATAACTTTAGATGGTTCAAGATAATCACCATTGCTCATAACTACTGCTGTTGGTCCTACAAGTTTATCCTCTAAACCTTCGATACCAGCTTCTTTTAAAGCTCTTCTTGTTGTATTATTTTTGATTACTCTTGCACTTGCTTCTGTATTTCTTAAGTCTTTTCTTAAAGTTGTATCATCTGCAACATTAATTCCTCTGTAATCTGTTAATAAGATTAATTTTGCTTCTTTCATTTCTGCTGCTAATTTTGATACTTCTTCTTTCTTTTGATTTAATATTTTTTCACTTGCCATTTATATTTCACCTCCCCAAATATATCAATTAATATAAATAACACTCTTTTACATCCATACCGAGACATAAAAAGAGTGTTTCCCTTTTATAAATATACCTCGGTAGGACTTAACTTCTTGCCTACTGTCTTTGGCTTATATATTCTTATTTTTGATTAATGAATAAACTTGGTCCCATTGTTGTTGTTACAGCAACACTTTTAATATATTGACCTTTAGCTGCTGCTGGTTTTGCTTTTATTATAGCATTCATTATAACATCATAGTTTTCTGCTAATTTTTCTGCTCCAAATGAAACTTTACCAAATCCTAAGTGAATAATATTATTTTTATCTAATCTATATTCAACTTTACCTGATTTAATTTCATTTATAGCTTTTGTTACATCCATAGTAACTGTTCCTGATTTTGGGTTAGGCATTAATCCTTTTGGTCCTAATACTTTACCTAATCTACCAACAACACCCATCATGTCTGGAGTAGCTACAACTACATCATATTCAAACCAGTTTTCATTTTGAATTTTTGGTACTAATTCTTCTGCTCCAACAAAGTCAGCTCCTGCTTTTTCTGCTTCTTCTGCTTTTGGTCCTTTAGCAAATACTAAAACTTTTTGTGTTTTACCTGTACCATTTGGAAGTACTACTGTACCTCTAACTTGTTGGTCAGCATGTTTTGAATCCACACCTAATTTAACATGTAATTCAACTGTTTCGTCGAATTTTGGTTTTGGCATTTTTTCAATAATGTCTAAAGCTTCTTTAATTTCATACTCTTTAGTTTTATCAACTAATTTTGAGCTTTCTGCATATCTTTTTGATACTTTCATTTTTTTACCTCCCTTGGTTATAACGAACTTTCATGTTCTCCCAAATATTTTTTTATATAAATATTTTAATATTTATCAAGATTATTCAACAACTACTACACCCATTGATCTAGCAGTTCCTTCAACCATACTCATAGCTGTTTCAATAGTTGCTGCATTTAAGTCTGGCATTTTTTGTTCAGCTATTTCTTTTACTTGTGCCTTTGTTATTTTAGCAACTTTTTCTTTGTTTGGTTTTCCTGAACCTTTTTGAATTTTTATTGCTTTTTTTATTAAAACTGCAACTGGTGGCACTTTTGTAATAAATTCGAATGATTTATCTTTATATACAGTAATAACTACTGGTATAATCATTCCTGGTTGATTTGCTGTTCTATCATTAAATTCTTTAACGAATTGCATAATATTAACACCACTTGAACCTAAAGCTGGACCTACTGGTGGAGCTGGTGATGCTTTTCCTGCTTCTATTTGTAATTTAATAATATTTGATATTTCTTTTTCTGCCATTTTAATGGCACCTCCTTATTCATGTTTATAAAATATTATTTAATTTTTTGTACTTGTGAAAATTCTAATTCTACTGGTGTTTCTCTTCCAAACATAGATACCAAAACTTTCACTTTATGTTTTTCTTTATTTATCTCTTTGACTGTACCTACAAAACCTTCAAATGGTCCTTTCATAACTTGTACTTGTTCGTCAATGTCATAATCGACATTTATTGAAACATCTTCAAATCCCATTTTTCTAATTTCTTCATCAGTCAATGGAATTGGATCTGTTCCTGAGCCTACAAATCCAGTTACTCCTCTAGTATTTCTTACTATGTACCAAGATTCTTCAGTTACAATCATTTTTATCAAAACATAACCTGGAAAAACTTTTTTTAGATTTGCTTTTCTTTTACCATCTTTAATCTCTATTTGCTCCTCCATAGGAACTATAATATCAAAGAAGTAATCCTCTAGCTCTCTATTTTTTATTGTATTTTCCAAATCCTTTTTTACTTTATTTTCATAGCCAGAATAAGTATGAACTACATACCATCTTGCTACCATATCATAATCTTTTTGGGACATACTTTAAATCCTCCCTTATTTAAATTACTCTACAGTATTTTCTGCAGTAGATTCTTCTGTAACATTTTCTGATGTTTCGCTTGTTTCTGATGTAGTATTTTCTCCTATAACATTTTCATCAGAATTTGTTTCTTCAGTTGTAGCATTTTCATCTGTAGTATCTGATGATGTTACAACAAATTCTTTTATTTTATCTACTCCATTTTTATTAATAGCTTCAAAAGTTAAATCTAATACAAAAACTATTGCAGCAGTAATTAAAACTATTGTCACAACAGCAACAGTATTATTAACTAGTTGCTTTGGTGTTGGCCAAATAACTCTTTTTAATTCTGCTTTAAAATCTTTCATAAAACTTTTTTTGTTTTTGCTATTGTCTTTTTGATTTCCTTTTACATTTTTCTTAGCCATTTTATTTCCTCCTAAAAATAGCTTTATAACACTATTTTGTTTCTTTATGTGTTGTACGTTTTTTACAGAATTTACAATATTTTACTATTTCTAATCTATCTGTATTATTTCTCTTGTTTTTTGATGTCATGTAATTTCTTCTTTTACATTCTGTACATTCTAATGTTATGTTTTCTCTTGGCCCTTTTGCTGCCATAAATAACACCTCCGTATTTTTACCTTTTACTTTTTACTTTTTTGAAACGATGTGAGCACATGTCCGTAATTACATATGCTCAAATATTTTATCACTTTTTTGTTGTTATGTCAATGGATTTTAGCAATTTTTATCCTAAAAATATTGTATTTTTTCCTTTTAATCTTTCTCTCTAATAAAAAAATCAAAAAAGGCTACAAAAAAGCCTTTTTCTTCCTTTGTTTTATAATTATTTATTTTCTTTTTTTCTTTTTTTGAACGGAAAAGCCAAATTTTCCTACTTGTTTTCCTAGTGTAAAGTATTTTCCGTTTGCATATGCTATTAAATCACATTTTGATATATCAAAAGTGCCTTTAGAATCTATATATTTCTTATCTGCATTTATTGATAAGACATCTGCAACAAACATATGATGAGATCCTAATTCTTTTATTTCTCTCACTTTGCATTCGATAGATACTGGACTTTCTTTTATCATAGGACATTTTACAAAATTTGCTTTTTCTTTATGCAATTTCATTTCTTTAAATTTATCAACCTTAGCTCCTGTTTTAACTCCACACCAATCTGTTTGTCTAACTAGATCTTTAGTTGTTAAGTTAATAACAAACTCTCCTTGCTGTTTTATTAAATTATATGAATATCTTTCTGGTCTAACAGATATATATACTATAGCTGGATTAGTATTCAAAATGCCGGTCCATGCCACTGTTATAATATTAGACTTTTCCATTGTCCCGCAACTAACCATAACTGCTGGAATTGGATATACAAAAGTTCCTGGTTTCCACATCTCTTTACTATTTTCCATTATTTCCTTGTATAATATAATAAAGTTTAAAATTTAATATATTATACTTACCTT
>CAMFER010000048.1 GCA_945949485.1 uncultured Clostridium sp.
AGACTAAAATATATTGCTGGTTCTTATAATTGCTTTTACTTTTTCACTTCACGATATTTTGAATTTAAAATAAATTTTAAAAATCTATTGACAAATTTAAATATCTAATATAGAATGTAATCGAAATTAGGAATAATTCCTGATTTAAAGGAGAGGATTTATGAACAACTATTCCAAACAAAGGAAAACTGTATTAGAAGCTATTAAAAATACAAGAACACATCCAACAGCAGAGAAAATCTATAGTATGGCACTAAAAGAAGAACCAAAAATAAGTAAGAGTACAGTATATAGAAACATAAATATTTTGGTTGAAAATGGTGTTATAAAAAGAATAACGATTCCTAACAGACCAGATAGGTATGATTATATATATGATAATCATCAACATGCAATATGTACTGAATGTGGAAAAGTATTTGATTTCTATTATTCTTTTGATAAAGAAAAGATAGAAGAAAGTATTAGAGAACAGTTAGGAAAAGAGTTTGAGATTGATTGTGTAAAGATTGTTGGAATATGTGAGAATTGTAAATCAAAAAATAAAAATTAAGGAGGAATTAAAATGGATCTTAAAGGAACAAAAACAGAGAAAAATTTAATGGAGGCTTTTGCTGGTGAATCACAAGCTAGAAATAAATATACATATTTTGCAAGCAAAGCAAAAAAAGAAGGATATGAGCAAATAGCTGCTATATTCCAAGAAACAGCAGATAATGAAAAAGAACATGCAAAATTATGGTTTAAATTATTACAAGGTGGAGATATTAAATCTACTACAGAAAACTTAAAAATGGCTGCTGAAGGAGAAAACTATGAATGGACAGATATGTATGACAGAATGGCAAAAGAAGCAAAAGAAGAAGGTTTTGATCATATAGCATTCTTATTTGAAGCAGTAGGAAAAATAGAAAAAGAACATGAAGAGAGATATAAAAAATTAGTTGAAAACTTAGAAGGTGGATTAGTATTTAGCCGTGATGATGAAAGAATTTGGAAATGTAGAAATTGTGGACATATTGTAATTGGAAAATATGCTCCAGAAATCTGTCCAGTATGTAGTCACCCAAGAGCATATTTTGAAATAAAAGCTGAAAACTATTAATAAAATAAATAGAATTTTAACTAAAAAGAGTTATATAGAGAATTTATCTATATAACTCTTTTTAGTTTTAAATAGTTTTTTGTAATATGAGGTAGAAAAAAAATCACATATATGATATAATTTAAAAAGTTAAAAGGAGAAAGATATGCCGAAGTTTTTTATAAACTCTAATCAAATAAGTCAAAATAAAATTGTGATATTAGGAAATGATGTAAATCACATAAAAAATGTTTTAAGAAAAAGAATAGATGATGAAATATTGATTTGTAATAAAGATGACTCATGTGACTATAGATGTAAAATAGATAATATTTCTGATGATGAAATTAAATGTGAGATTTTAGAAAAGTTGGATTTAGACTCTGAACCTATTACAAAAGTTACAATATTTCAAGGATTACCCAAAGCAGACAAGATGGAATTAGTAATACAAAAATCTGTTGAATTAGGTGTTTTTGATATAACTCCAGTTGAAATGAAAAGATGTGTTGTTAAACTAAATGAAAAAGATAAAAAGAAAAAAATTGATAGATGGCAAAAAATATCAGAAGTAGCATCTAAACAATCAGGAAGAAACATTATACCTAAAATAAATGAGGTTATTAAATTTAAAGATATATGTAGTTTAATAGAAAATTATGATCTAGTATTAGTAGCGTATGAAAAAGAAAAGGAAAATTCTTTGAAAAATGAACTTAAGAGATTAAAAAAACAAGATAAAAAAGCATATAAAATAGGGGTTATAATAGGTCCTGAAGGTGGAATTGATGAAGAAGAAATTAATATGCTTAAAGAATACAATGTGAAAGTGATTACTTTAGGAAGAAGAATTTTAAGAACAGAAACAGCCCCATTAAATGTACTTAGCAATATTATGTATGAACTAGAAAAATAGGAGGAAAAAATGAAAAAAGACAAAACTAAAGAAGTAGAAGAAAAAAAGAATAAAAAGAATAAAAAGGAAAAAAAGAAACTACCAACTGAGTTATCACAAAAAATATTAAAAAAGATTTTCAAAAATTTATTAAAAGCAATAGGGATTATGGCATATTTTGTTATATTAAATATGGCATATACTTCTATAAAACATGAAAGACTAATTGGAGATATAGAAGTGTTTGCAGGTACATTTTTAGTTGTAGGAATTATAATGCTAGAAAAAGCATATAGAAAAGAAAAATTAGAACCATTACTAAGTTCAATAGAGTTATTTGCTTTATCATTTCATAGTTTATCTATAATGAGAGTGATTAGTATGTATAAATATGATTTTAGGTTATATTTATTAACATCTTCATATATATTTTCAATATATTATGTTTTAAAAGCAATATTTATATACACTAAAGAAAGAAGAGATGTTCTAAAAAGTTTTAGTGATATTTCGGAAATAACCAAAAAAGAAGAACCTATAAAAAAAGAGGCTAAGAAAAGAAATACTGAAGAAGAGAAAGAAAAAGAACCTTCAATTGAAGATAAAGATGTAAATAAACAAGATGAAACAGCTACAGAAAAAAGAGAAAAAACAAAAACCAATATAGCTGCAAAAAAGAAAACTGCAGATAAAGAAAAAAATGCTAAAGATAACAAGAATTCAACTACAAAAAAGACAGTTTCGAAATCTAAAAAAACAGATAAAGAAAATTCTAAGAAAGAAGCTGTAAAAAATAAAACTAAAAAGTCAAAGACAGTAACTAAAACAAAAAAAGAGGTAAAAGAAAATGATTAAAAGTATGACTGGATATGGTAAATCAAATCTATCAAAAGATTTACGTGAATATCAAATAGAGATAAAAAGTGTAAACCATAGATATTTAGATATATCTGTAAAAATGCCAAAAGCAATCAGTTATTTAGAAGATGTCATAAAAAAAGAAGTAGCTAAAAAAATAAAAAGAGGAAAAGTTGACGTATTTGTAACTTTTGAAAATAACTCAACAGAAGGTAGACAAATAAAAATAAACAAAGAAATAGCCAAAATATATATAGAAGAACTAAAAGCTCTTGCAAAGCAAGAGGGGATTTTAGAAAATATAGAGGTTACAGAAATATCTAAATATCCAGATGTATTAAGTATTAAAAATACACAAGATGATGATGTTATACAAGAAGAGGTAACTAAAGTTGTAGCTGAAGCAACAGAAAATTTGTTTTCAATGAGACAAATAGAAGGTGAAGAATTAGCTAAAGATATACTTAGAAGGACGAGATTCATAGAGGAAAAAATTACCGAAATATCTAGTCTATCTACTGGACTTATTGAAGAATATGTAGTAAAATTAGAAGGAAGGATAAAAGAATTACTAAAAGATCAAGAAATTGACAAGCAAAGATTGGCACAAGAAGTTGTAATATATGCTGATAAATGTTCTATTGAAGAAGAAATAACAAGACTAAGAAGTCATATTTCACAATTAAAAGTTCTTTTAAATTCTGAGGAAACAGTAGGAAAAAAATTAGATTTTTTAATTCAAGAAATGAATAGAGAGACAAATACAATAGGATCTAAGGCAAATAATTTGGAAATAACTAATAGAGTTGTAGATATAAAGACAGAAATAGAAAATATCAGAGAACAGATTCAAAATATAGAATAGAAAGGATATGATTATATGCAATTAGTTAATATAGGATTTGGAAATATTGTTTCAGCAGAAAGAATTGTTGCAATAGTAAGCCCTGAGTCAGCACCAATCAAAAGATTAATACAAGAATCAAAAGATAATAAAACAACAGTAGATGCTACATATGGAAGAAGAACAAGAGCAGTTTTGATAATGGATTCTGGACATGTTATTTTATCTGCAATTCAACCAGAAACAGTGGGGGCCAGAATTGATAAAAATATGTCACAAGAAGACATAGCAAAACAATTAACAGAAAATTAATATTAGAAGGGAGATTTTAAGATGATAGTTAAACCAACGGTAAATGAGTTATTAGAAAAAGCTACTAATAGATATGAATTAGTAATAGCTACAGCTAGACGTGCTAGAAAAATTGCTGCAGGAGACAAACCAAAAACAGATGTTAAAGAGGAGTCACCGGTTACATTAGCAGCAAACGAAATTGCGGAAGGGAAGGTAAAAATATGTTAGTAATTTTATCTGGAGTAGCAGGTGCAGGAAAAGATACAGTAAAACAAGAAATAATAAAGAGAATGGAAAATGTAATAACACTTCCATCATATACTTCTAGAGAAATTAGAAATACTGATGTTGAAGGTAAAACATACCATTTTGTAACAAAAGAGCAATTTGAAGAAATGATAAAAAATGATGAGTTTTACGAATATGATGTTCATCATAATAATTACTATGGTACTTCAAGAAAATTACTAAATGAAAAGATAAAAAGTGGAAAAATAATAATTAAAGACATAGATGTAAATGGAACAGAACATTTACAAGATTTACTAAAAACAAATACAAAAGTGGTAACAATATTTTTAAGAGTTCCAAAAGATGAATTAGAAAGAAGACTAAAAGAAAGAACTGATAGTCCAGCTGAAATAAGATTACGTTTAAGTAGATTTGAATATGAAGAATCAAAAATAAACTTATATGATTATGTTCTAAAAAATGACGATTTAGAAAAAACAGTAAAAATAGTTATGACAATAATAGAAAATGAAAAGAAAATATTAGAAAGTAAGAAGGAAAATTAGTCCTTCTTTTTTTATAGCAAATCTTGTAAAAAAGTTATATTTCTTGTATACTAATAATGAAAAATCTATGATTATCATGTATCATGAAGGAGAAAAAATGATAGCAGAAGTCGTTATAAATAGGAATGCGAAAAAATTAAATAGAACTTTTGACTATAAAATACCAAAAGAAATGGAAGACCTTATTCTAATAGGAAGTAAGGTTTTAGTTCCTTTTGGTAAAGGTGCTAATGCAGTAGAAGCATTTGTAGTAGGTTTTAAAGAGAATTCAGAATTTGAATTAAAAGACATTATAAAAATAGAAGAAAATCTAACTGATAAACAAATTGATCTTGCTAGATGGATGGCTAAAAGATATTTTTGCAATGTTTCAGATTGTATAAAGTTAATGCTTACACCAGGAACCCGAAATAAAAATAAAGAAAAAAGAATACAAGATAAAACTGCCAATTTTGTTTATTTAAAAAAAGAGATAGAAGAAATTGAATTTGATATAGAAACTAATAAAATAAAATCAGAAAAACAGCAAAAAGTAATAAAGTTTGTAAAAGATAATGAGGGAGTTACTATTCCAGAAATAGAGATGTTTACAGGTTGCTCAAGAGGAATAGTAAATACATTGATAAAAAATGAGTATCTAGAAATTATAACAAAAAAAGTCGAAAGAAATCCTCTAAAAGACAAAAAGATAGAAAAAACAAGTAATTTAAAATTAACAGAAGAACAAGAAAAAGTATATAAAGATATAAGTAGAAGCATAGATAAGGAAGAATATAAAACATTTTTAATACATGGAATTACAGGTTCACGGAAAGACTGAAATTTATTTACAATTAATAAAAAAGGTTACTGATGAAGGGAGAACAGCTATAGTATTAGTTCCGGAAATATCACTTACACCTCAAATGTTAGATAGATTTATTTCAAGATTTGGAAAGGAAGAAATAGCTGTTTTACATAGTAAATTATCAATAGGAGAAAGACATGATGAATGGGAAAAAATACGAAATGGAAATGTGAAAATTGTAATAGGAGCAAGGTCTGCAATATTTGCACCAATAGAAAATCTTGGAATAATAATTATAGACGAAGAACATGATAGTTCATATAAATCAGAATCAAATCCAAAATATGATGCAAAAGAAGTAGCAAAATATATTGCAAAAGAAAATAATTGTCCACTTGTACTTGGAAGCGCGACTCCTGATATTGCAACATATTATAAAGCACTAACTCGGAAAAATAGAATTACTAAAGCTAAATAAAAGAGCTAATAATTCTAATTTACCTAAAGTTGAGATTATTGATTTAAAACAAGAATTAGCTGAAGGAAATAGATCGATGTTAAGTAGAGCTTTATATTCTGATATTGAGGGAAATTTAAAAAATAAAAGACAAACAATATTATTCTTAAATAGAAGGGGATATTCTACATTTATCATGTGTAGAAATTGTGGTTATACTGCAAAATGTAAAAATTGTGATATAAGCCTTACGTATCATAGTTATGCAAGAAAATTAAAATGCCATTATTGTGGATATGAAGAAGATTTAATGAAAATATGTCCAGAATGTGGCAGTGAAAAAATAAGATATTTTGGAGCAGGAACTCAAAAACTAGAGCAAGAGATAAAAAAGCAGTTTCCAAATGCATCAACAATAAGAATGGATGTAGATACAGTAACAAAGAAAAACTCTCATGAGCAAATTTTAAATAAGTTTAGAGATGAAAATATAGATATATTAATAGGAACTCAGATGGTAGTTAAAGGACACCATTTTCCAAATGTTACATTAGTACGGAGTAATTGCAGCAGATAGTTCTTTAAATATTGATGATTATAGAGCAAATGAAAGAACATTCCAAATACTAACTCAAGTAGCTGGTAGAGCAGGAAGAGATAAGTTGCCAGGTAATGTAATAATACAAACATACAATCCAGATAATTTCAGTATTATATGTAGTCAAAAACAAAGTTATGAAATGTTTTATGAAACAGAAATAGCTTTGAGAGAACAGTTGAAATATCCGCCATTTTGCGATATAATATTAATTGCATTAAATAGTTTAGATATTAATGAAATAAAAAACACATGTGAATATATTTTTAATTATTTAAAAGAAAATTTGGATAGAGAACAGTTTTTAGTTTTAAATCCAATGCCTGCACCTATCAGCAAAATACAAAATAGACATAGGTGGAGAATAATAATAAAAGGAAATATGGATGAAAGGGCAAATGAAGTTTTAAATAATTGCTTAAAAAATGTTTATGATAAAAATTTAAAAACAACAAGGGTAACAATAGATGTAAATCCCAATAATATGTTTTAAGATATAGTAAGAAAGGAGGAAAAAATAGTGGCAATTAGAAATTTAAGATATGAAGGTGATGAAATTCTAAAAAAGAAATCTAGAGAAGTTGATGTGATTGATGAAAAAATACAGACTTTAATAGATGATATGATAGAAACTATGCATAAATATAATGGGGTAGGGTTAGCAGCTGTTCAAGTTGGAGTATTAAAAAGAGTAGTAGTAATAGATTTATATGATGATAATGGACCAATAGTATTAATAAACCCTGTGATTATAAAAACAAAGGGAGAACAAGAAGTAGATGAAGGATGCTTAAGTTTTCCAAATAAGTTTGCAAAAGTTGTAAGACCAGAAGAAGTTGTGGCAGAATTTACAAATAGAGAAGGAAAAAGAATTAGAGTTAAGGCAAAAGAACTATTAGCTCAAGCTATCATGCATGAAACAGATCATTTAAATGGAGAACTATTTGTTGACAAAATAGTTCCAGGAACTTTAGAATATGTAGAACCAGAAAAATAAAGAAAGAGGAAAATATATTATGAAAGTTGTATTTATGGGAACTCCTGATTTTGCAAGGGAGAGTTTAAAAGCTATTTTTGATGCAGGTTTTAATGTATTAGGTGTTGTAACTAATGAAGATAAGAAAAAAGGAAGAGGAATGAAACTTGCTTATTCACCTGTGAAAGAATTTGCATTAGAAGAACACATCGCCATATATCAACCAGCTAAAGTTAAAAACAATCAAGAATTCATAGAAGAAATGAAAGAATTAGAACCAGATGTTATATGTGTTGTAGCATATGGAAAGATATTACCAAAAGAAATATTAGAAATTCCAAAATTGGGATGTATAAATGTTCATGGTTCATTACTTCCTAAATATAGAGGAGCTGCTCCAATTCAATGGGCGGTTCTAAATGGAGATAAAACAACAGGAATAACAACTATGTATATGGATGAAGGTATGGATACAGGTGATATGATTCTAAAAAAAGAAGTTGAAATTGGAGAGAATGAAACAACAGGAGAACTTTGGGATAGACTTGCAAAAATTGGAGGAGAGCTATTAGTAGAAACTCTAAAAAAAGTAGCAAAAGGAACAGCACCAAGAGAAAAACAAGGAGAAGATTTCTCAATGGCTCCTATGTTATCAAAAGATATGGCTAAAATAGATTGGAATAAATCAGCAGTAGAGATAAAAAATTTAGTAAGAGGTTTAAATCCAATTATGGGGGCATATACACATCTAAAAGGAAAGAAGATAAAGTTCTGGAAAGTTGAAATAGCAAAAGAAGATGAATTGATAGTAGAAAATCTAGACTTTTTATCAAATGGAACAGTTTTAGTGTCTGACCAAAGAGATGGGTTATATATAAAGGCGAAAGATGGAGTTATAAAAGTTCTAGAAATCCAAGGAGAAAATGGAAAGAAAATGCCAATATCTGATTTCTTACGAGGAAATAAGATAGAAGAATTTGAAGTTTTTGAATAAGTACAAAAAATTGATAATAGACATTTTGGATGATATAATATTCAAAGTCAAATAATCTAATTTTAGGAGACTAACTATTAATTGTCAATAGAAATATTAAAAGTTTTTTTAATATTT
>CAMFER010000049.1 GCA_945949485.1 uncultured Clostridium sp.
CCAATACAAACTGAAATGACCAAAAACGATTATGTAATTATATGCGGAGATTTTGGAGGAGTATGGACATTTGAAGAAGAAAGTAGTAGAGAAAAAGAAGCACTTGATTGGTTAAATAATAAAAACTTTATAACCTTATTTGTAGATGGAAATCATGAAAATTATACAAGATTATATAATTATCCAATTGAAGAATGGAAAGGTGGAAAAGTACACAAGATAAGAGATTCAGTATTACACTTAATGAGAGGAGAAATCTTTGACATTGATAATAAAAAAATATTTGCTTTTGGTGGTGCTAAATCGCATGATATTCAAGATGGAATATTAAATCTGGATGAAGAAGAAAAAATATATGAATATCGTAAAAGAGGAGCATATTTTAGAATCAGAGATTTTTCATGGTGGGATTTAGAACTTCCAACAAATCAAGAAATGGAAAACGGAATAAAAAATCTAGAGAAAGTAAATTATAAAGTTGATTATGTTATATCTCATTGTTGTCCAACAAGTATACAAGCATTAATAAATCCAACGTATAAAAGAGATATTTTAACGGATTATTTACAACAAATTTCAGAGAAATGCATATTTAAAAAATGGTATTTTGGACATTATCATGATTATAGACAGGTAAATGCACAGTTTACTTTGCTTTATGAAGATATATTACCGTTAGAATATGAAAGCGTATTTTAAAAATATTGACAAATTAAGAGTAAAATAATAAACTAATATCAGTTAGAAAAAGTTTTAATACTTTTGCGGAGCTATGCTCTATATGAGTGTGGCTCTATTTTCATTATGGTATGAATAAAATAATGAATTTGGCAATATGTTGAGGTAAATTCAAATGAAAGTCTATTGTCCATATTGTTGAAAAGAAGTAGAATATATAAATAGAATGGAGTAAAAGATGAAAACATTAGATGAGTTAATCGCAGATAAAATTATGGATTTATTGCATTATGTTTTATCAAAATTTATAAAGCCAGATATAACATTAGAAAAGGTAAATCAACTAGATTCAAATGCAATCGATAAATTAAAACAACAATATGGAATTGAAGGAATAATTTTAGATGTTGATGAAACATTAAGAAAAGAAATGAAAGATATTCCAAAATGTAATAAAGAATGGATAGAGAGTTTAAAAGACAAACTTAAAGTTATAATTGTTAGCAATGGAAAAGACCAAAAGATTGAACAATATTTTAAAGAAATAGGAATAGATTACATAGAATTTGCTCATAAACCATTGAAGAAAAACTTACTAAAAGCTTGTGAAAAAATGAATCTAAATCCAGATAAAGTAATGACTATTGGAGATAGTTTATTTGATGATGTATATGGTGGAAAGAGAAACAATATGAAAACGGCACTAGTAAAAGATGTTGATGAGGAAAGATAAAATCTGATATGAATAAAAAATATAGATGAATTGTATAAGGAGAAAGAAAACAATGAAAGTTTTAACAATAAAACAACCATGGGCAACTTTGATAATGCAGGGATATAAAAGATTTGAATTCAGAAGTTGGCAAACAAAATATAGAGGTGATTTACTAATACATGCTGGAAAAGGGATTGATAAAGAAGCAATAAAAAGATTAGAAAAATACTTGCCAAAAGAATTGCTAACTGGAAAAATATTAGGAAAAGTAACATTAGTAGATTGTATAAAAATGTCACCAGAATTTAAAGAAAGACTATTAAAAGAAAATAAAGATATATACGCTAAAAGTTCTTTCCAAGAAAATTATGGTTGGCAAATGGATAATGTACAAATATTTAAAGAGCCAATAGAGACAAAAGGTCATTTGAGCCTATGGGAGTATAATATAGAAAAATAATTTCACGAAAATGAAAAAAGTTCCTAAAATTAACGAGTTTTTTCAAAATTTTGAAAAAACTTTACTACGTAACAAAACATTAGCAATAATAAAAATTCAAAATATCAATATAATTTGAGAAAAAATCTCAAAAATATTGAGATTTTTTAAAATTTAGCATATAATATATAAAGTAAAGGAGGAATCATAAATGTTAATAAGATTTAGTTTTAAAAATTTCAAATCATTTAAAAATGAAAACTGCCTAGACATGGAAGCAACATCATTAAAAGAACATGAATACAACATTGCAAAAACAGAAAATGGAGACTATCTAAAAATAGCAGCTATTTATGGTGCAAATGCAAGTGGAAAAACCAATGTATTACAAGCATTTAGCTATATGAAGAAGAAAGTTTTAGTAAGTGACGATTCAAGAATAAACAATAACTTAAGTGAAGAAAACATTTTTACATTTATGATAAACAACGAACCAATCAGTCTAGAAGTAGAAATACTAGCTGAAAACAATAAAATATATAAATATGGATTTGAAGTATTAAATAATGCAATTATTTCAGAATGGTTGTATGAAAAAAGAGTTAATAAATTCTACGAAATATTTGATAGAACAAATAACAACATAGAAGTAAAAGACAATAAAAATAAATTGTTGGGTTTGGCAAATGTAGATGAAAAAACTTTATTTTTAAATGTATTTGCTAAAATAGATAAAAATAATGAGGACTTTAATAATGTATATAATTGGTTTATAGATGCAAATTATTTAGATTTAGGAGATCCAAATTTTGAAAATGTATTAAACAATAGAATATCTTTAAAAATAATTGAAGATAAAAAATATAAAGAAGAATTATTAAAGTTTATAAAAACATTTGATGCAACAATTGACTCAATAAATATATCTCCAAATTCAATAGAAGAATTAAAAAATACAAATGGAGTAGTAAAAGTTGAATTAGTTCATAATGGAGAAGATGGTAATAAAAAAGCACTACCACTTGTATTAGAATCAAATGGTACTATGAAAATGTTTCATTTATTTGACTTTTTAATGGATACATTAAGAAATGGAAGAGTATTGTTTGTTGATGAATTAGATGCAAAATTACATCCATTATTAACAAGATATATTATTAATTTATTCCACAATAGTGAAAAAAATATAGGTAATGGTCAGTTAATATATTCAACACATGATACAGTAAATTTAAATAAAGAAACATTTAGAAGAGATGAAATATGGTTTGTTGAAAAAGATAAAAATGGAGTTTCAGAATTGTATTCTTTATCAGATTATATTATAGAAGATGAAAATGGAAATGCTAAAAAAGTTAGAAATGATGCAACATACAATAAAGATTATTTAACTGGAAGATACGGTGCTATTCCAGTATTAGAGGAATTTGATATAATATGAGAGACAAAGAATATTCAAGAAAAAGCAAATTAAAAAGTAAAAGGCTTGCACCAGCCAATTACTTAATTGTATGCGAAGGAAAACAAACAGAACCTAACTATTTTAATGGTTTAAAGAAAAAGATAAATGAAAAATATGGTAACAAAGTTGATGTCTTAATTCCTAGCATTGAAGTAAAAGGAACAGGAAAGAATACAACAGATTTAGTAAATTATACAGATAAATTTGTAAACTATTCAAATAAAAGATATGGACAAGTTTGGGTTGTATTTGATAAAGATGATTATTCAAATGATCAATTTGATAAAGCAATTAGAACTTGTGATTATAATGTTGCTTGGTCTAATCCTAATTTTGAACTTTGGATATTATCTCATTTAAAAAGAGTAACTAAATATATATCAAAAGATGATATTTTAAAGGAATTGGATAAAGAGTTTCGAAAAAATGGACTTGGAGAGTATAAGAAAAATGATGAAAAGATTTTTGAGAAAGTTACAAGTGATGGAAAAATACATATAGCAATAGGCAATTGCAAATTAATGGAGAAAATTAATGAAAACGGACAAGCATCACAAAGAAATCCTATGACACAAGTTTATAAGGTAGTAGAGGGATTAAAGGAGTATTTGGAATAAAATATTGCAGAAGAAAAGCAAAATATGAGAGTGATGAAAAGTTACAGGATTATTTTGCTTTTTTTGGATAAAGTTTTATAGAAGTAGACAATATAGAGGAGGAATAAATTATGGAATTAACAGATATAGAAGCAAAAATATTGCAACTTGAGTCAGGTAGATTTCAAAAGATGTGTAATGAACTACTTTGTAAAATGCATTACACACCATATAATTATGTTGGTTCACAGAGTGGAACAAATAAAACAATATTAGGAACACCAGATGCTATTTTTTTAGATTCTGAAAACAAATATGTATATGTAGAATATACAGTGCAGCAATCGGGACTTCCTAAAAAAGTAAAAGAAGATACAGAAAAATGTCTTAAAGATATAAAGAAAGAGGGGCTAGAAAAAATTTTTTCTAGAATAATTTATATGCATAGTTGTAAAAATATTTCACCATCATTGAATGAGGAAATAAAGTCATTATGTAATAATATTAAATTTGAAATATATGGAATCGATTATATTGCTAATTTAATAAAAAATGATTTTCCAGAAATAGCTAAAGACTATTTACAATTAAATGATAATAACATACAGATGGTAGGGCGATTTTCAGAGGAAGCTTTGCAACAAATTAGTGAAAAGATAAAAAATGACCAATTAAATACTTTTAAAGATAAAAGTATTGATGAAATAAAAAATAAAATAGATGCTTTATATAATGAGGCTATACTAATAGTAAACAATCAAGATTCACAATTGTACATGTCTAGCAAAAATATAGAAAAATTAAAAGAGATTTTTCAAACATTGAAAATGTTACAATTCTATTATAAAGATAAAAGTACTAAAGAAGCAAAACAATATTATTATAATAATTTAGTTATTTTGTGTAAATTTAATATGAAAGAAGCAATAAAGTATTATGAAGAAATTCCAGATGAAATAAAAAATGCAAATGATACAAGACTGTTATATGCTAACTTTCTTATAAATGAAAATAAATTAGATAATGCAGAAGCTATATTATATGATTTGTATTATAATAAAAAATATTTAGTTGCACTTGATTCTCTAGCAAGATGTTACTTCTTAAATAAAAAACATGATAAAGTTGTAGAATTGTTAAAAAATTTAAAAGGAGAAGAATTTGATGGATATGGATTTTTAGCTTCTATGTTTATAATCTCAAAAAATTATATTAAAAAACTAAATGAAAAAGAAATTCTAAAATTAAATAATAGCAAATTTAAAAATATGCCTTTATTTTATACAGCAACAGCGCATCTATTATTTGATTTGAAAAAAAGAGGAAAAAAACATAAAGAGCAATTTAAAAAAGGAATTAAATATTTAAAACAGGAAGATATACTTGTAATATCAACAATGTGTGATGAGGCAAGAATAATAGGATTAAGTGATGAAATGATAAAGTATTTATATACTATAAGTTTGACACCATCACTTGAAACAAAACTACTAGAATTATTAATAAATAAAATTTCATTAAAAAATGAAGATATACAAAAATTAGATGAATTAAGAAATAAAATTGATAAAAATGATATAGACATAGATTATATAGATGGAAGATTATTAGAAGCACAAGGAAAAGAAATAGAAGCTATAAGTAAATATGAGAAATCCTACAATATTAAAGGAACATTAAATTCAGCATATAAATATATTGAATTATCAATGAAAAATTTTTCAAAAATAAAAACAGATATTATAGAAAAATTGGATAAAGATAATAAAATATATAGTAGGATGTTAATAGTAGAAGCATTTAAGTATAATAATGATTATGAAAATGCTATTAAGAATGCTTATAAATTGTTATATTTATTAAATGGTAAGATGTCGAATAAAGAATGCCTAAAACAATATTGGACTTGCACAATTATGGCTGGGAATACACTTCATCGTGATGTAGAATATGTATGTAACGATACGGTTGTTACACTTGAATCATGCAAAACTAAAAAAATCAAAAGTTATGTTTTGGAAGATAATGATTTTTATCAAGAAGGAAGAAAAGTATTAAAAACTGAAATTATAAGAACTACTAGCGAATTAGGTATAGAATTAATAAATAGAAAAAAAGATGAATTTATTATTTTTAAAGATGAAAAATACATAATAAAAGATATAAAAGATAAATATACATATTTTTCTCATATATGTTTTGACAATATAGGAATTGAAAAAGATAAGAATATTAAGATTTTTAGAACAAGTGAGAATAATGTTGAAGAATTTGCTAAACAGCTAAAAGAGCAATTGAATGAAATTGAAGAGAGTAAAAATAAACAACTAGACATATACCAAGAAAGCTCAAATATTCCATTAAGTTTTTTTGGGGGGCGTGAAAAATCTGCTGATGATTATGCTAAAATAATAAATACATTATTAATTGAAGAGGAAAGATGCTTATATGCTGGAGAACCCATTAATATTAAAGTTGAAAATGGTTTTGTGATAGATCTTACATCAATAATTATATTAGCAATTTATGATAAATTGAAAGTTTTCACAGATGATTTATGTAAAAAAATATATATTACAACATCACTTAAGAATAAAGTTCAATATTATTATGAGAATTTACTTAAAAAACAGGGTAAAAAAGAAACTACAATAGGAATAATAAAGCAAGAAGATGGAGAACAAAAATTAGCTATAGATGAAACTCAAATTAATGATAGAATTGAGTTTTGGAAAGAAATATACAAGGTACTGAATAAGTTCAAAGTAGAAAATGTAGAATCTGAAAAGAATGAATTTTTTGATGCCAAAAGGAATCAATGCTTTGATAAAGTACAATTTGATTTAATAGAATTGGCGAAGAAAAAAAATCTACCATATATTTGTGACGACTTACTAATGAGAAAAATTGCAGGAGGAATATATAAAGTAAATCATACAAATAGTATAACTTTAGTACAATACTTATATAAAGATGATTATTATGCTTACTTGGATGATGCAATAAAATTGGTAAAAAATAATTATATTTATGTTTTTTACGGAGAAGATTTAAGTAAATTATTTTTTGCATATTATAAAGATTATAGTGATGAAATAAAAGCAAAGGTAGAAAATGTGGTTAAACAATTGCTAAATACAAAGACAAGTTTTAATCTATATATAGGTATATTTATAAATATAATAAATAATTTAAAAACAATGGAATATGTAAAAATACAAAATAATGTATATCTAAACAACAGAATTGAATCTGTAATTAACTTACTTATATTTAGCATTAAATTAGCTTGTGACAAATTAAAATTGAATTATGATGATTACGAAAAACAAATAACAAAAGAAATCGGGGCAATAGAATTAAAGATAAAAGTTGAGTAAAATAATATAAGAATACCAGGAAAATTTATTTCCCTGGTATTCTTATATTATTTTTCCAAACACCCCATAATCATCTGCACACCATCGCAAAACCCATTCCTATAATATTTCTCATTCCAATAGAAAAGATAATCCAAGAAATTATCATCAAGAATATTAAGTTATTTTCTAACAAAATCCCTATTCTGTTTAGGAATAGAATTCAAAATTTTATCAGAGATCTCATCAAAATAAACCCAATGTTCCTTATCTTCATCACAAGTTAAAGAAAAAATTTCGTCTTCTCTATATAATAACCACTCTTTCAAAATATCAGTATCATTTACTTCTCTAAAATTAACCATCTTTATATACTCCTACACATATATAATTTCATTCAAAACAATTTCTTCAGCTCTATTTTTAAAATTATTCATAGCATGAACCCATTCCATTTGATGATGTTCCTTCAACAACTCATTAACATTTTCATCTTCTGTAAAGCTCTTTATAAGTAAATTAACCTTATTACTAGCATTACTATCTATATCTAACAAATGTTGCTTCAAAGTACCACTAATAAGTAATTCAGTATAAAAAGGTATATCAAAATTCTTTAAATAATTTAACCTTAATCTTCCATACTTTCCAATATGACCATCAGGCTGTTTAGGCAAACACAAATCAGGAATAAAATAATCTCCTTCTCTAT
>CAMFER010000050.1 GCA_945949485.1 uncultured Clostridium sp.
CTTACATTTGGATTTTACTTTTTCTTTTGGATGTTACTTTTACAACTCACCAAAATCTTTAAATGACTACATAAATGGATAAAAAGAGTCAATTCTTATTTGTCCAAATCATCCTCATAATTTATTATTTTCCCTATCTTGATGTATTTTATTCAATTATTTATATAACTCAAAAAATGGATAAAAAAGAACCGATCTTTTTTATCCATTTTTTTATTAATATATTTCTATTATTGCGTGTATTATCGTTCCATCTAAACTTTCTATTGCAATAATATTTTTTTCTATTTCTTTTCCTTCATTTTCACTTTCTTCTTTTTCTACTTCTTTTGCATATTTACAAACTACAGTTTCTCCTAATTTTATTTCTTTTTTATACATTATTCTAACATTATCAAATGGTCTTTTTTGATATTCCTCTTCTGGTAAAGCCTCATATGCTAGGTTTAGATAATATAAATTATGCATATGTCCTATTACATCAATATCTTTTCTTTGTACTGTATATTTTATTTCTGCTTCAAATTTTTCAGGTAATTTTATCTTTTCTATTTCTTCTTTAAATACATATTTATTTTCAGATTCATATTTTTTTGCCATCTCATCTTCTACTCTAGAAATTTTACCTGTTTTACTATTTATTAATAACCATTTTGATGTCGCTATTACACATAATTCTTTTTTATCATTGTATATTTCAAAGTCACGGTATGCATAAAATTTTTCCACTTTTCTAGACCATGTATGGATTTCTAAATTCATACCATATTTAGGTCTTTTTAACACTTTTACTTGCCAGTCTAGTAATATCCAATTTAAATGTGTTTGCTCTACAGTATTTATTCCATATCCTACGCTATCTGAATGATATGCTCCAATATCTTCTAAATATTCTAGTATTGCAACATTACTCACTTCATTTTTGCTCCATACATCTTTTAAACCTATTTTGAATTTTTCTTTATATATCATTTGTTTTACTCCTTTCATCGCTATATTTATTGTATTATTATATATTTTGTATATTTTTCATTTCCAGTTTATATCTTATCACTTTATTTTTGTTATATCAACTTTATCTTTTTTATTGTACCCTCTATTCCAAATATAAAATGAAAATCCAAATTTAAAGTATGAAATATAAATATGGCTATAAATAGATATTCATATTTATAAATTTAAGGAACAGTATAAATAACTGCTCCTTTTCTTTTTTATATTCTAAAATATATTAACATTCTAATATCCTGGTTTTTTCAATAATTTAAACATATTTGTTTTATACTTTTCTACTCCAGGTTGATTGAACGGATTTACTCCTAATATCATCCCAGACATGGCACATGCTTTTTCGAAGAAATATATTAATTCTCCGATGTTTTGTTCATCTAATTTTTTCATTTTTATTACTATATTTGGAACATCTCCATCAACATGTGCTTTTATTGTACCTTCCATTGCTTTTTTATTTACAAAATCTAGACCTTTTCCAGCTAAATAATTTAAGCCATCAAGATTATCATCATCTGGATTAATTGTGATATCTGATAATGGTTCTTCTATTTCTATTACAGTTTCAAATAGATTTCTTCTACCTTCTTGAATATATTGCCCCATTGAATGCAAGTCTGTTGTAAAATCTACTCCTGCCGGGAATATTCCTTTTTGATCTTTTCCTTCACTTTCTCCAAATAGTTGTTTCCACCATTCTGTGAAATAATGCATTTTAGGTTCATAATTTACTAATATTTCTGTATTTTTATATAGTTTGTATAAAATATTTCTAACTACTGCATATTTATAGCATTCATTATATTTCAAGTTTGAATCATTATATCTATCTTCTGCTATTTTTGCACCTTGTATTAATTTGTCTATATCTATTCCTGCTGTAGCTATTGGTAATAATCCTACAGCTGTTAAAACAGAATATCTTCCTCCAATATTGTCTGGAACTACAAATGTCTCATATCCTTCGTTATCTGCTAAAGTTTTTAATGCACCTTTTTTTCTATCTGTAGTTGCATATATTCTACTTCTTGCTTCATCTATTCCATATTTATTTTCTAAGATTTCTCTGAAAATTCTAAATGCAACTGCTGGTTCTGTAGTTGTTCCTGATTTTGATATTACATTTACTGAAAAATCCTTATCTCCTATATATTCTATTAGTTCATTAATATAGTTAGGACTTAAGTTATTTCCTACATACAATATTTGTGGAAATTTTCTTTGTTTATTTGGTAACATATTATAAAAAGTACTTGTTAAACTTTCTATTACTGCTCTTGCACCTAAATACGAACCACCTATTCCAATAACTACTAATACATCAGATTCTTTTTTTATTTTTTTAGCAGCTTTTTTTATTCTTGCAAATTCCTTTTTATCATAATTTGTAGGTAAGTCTAGCCAACCAACAAAATCATTTTCATCATTTGCTCTTCTATGTAGATCTTTATGAATATTTTCAACTTGTTCTTTATATTCTAATATACTTTTTTGTGTTATTCCTGTGTTTTTTAAATTTAAACTTATATTAACCATTATTATACCTCTTTTCTCTTTAGATTTCTTGGTGTCATTATATATAAGTTTAAATTTATTTTCAAGTAGTTTGAAAAAAATCCCCATATTATTGGAGATTTTTTATACATAATATTATTTATTTTTCCAAAATTTCATTATAGAAATCTACTATTTGTTTCATTACATCTAAGTCAATTTCATTTACTTTTTGTTTATCTATCGAATTAGAATATTCTTTTTCTACTTCTTGTGGAATCTTTTCTTCTCCGCCATACTCTTCTATTAGTTTTTCGAATTTTTCTTCTTGCTCTTGGTTATATTGTCTAGCTTCTAAAGTCTCTGTCACATCATGTCATCTGTCTTCTAATAATACTGTTTTTATTCTATCTGGATTTACAAACTCATCTTTATGAATTAATAAACTGTTATCCAAGCTTATTACATCATCATCTTTACTATGGAATAACATTACAGGAGTATCTTTACTTGCATTTATTCCTTTTACTCCATTTTTATCAATAGCATCACCAAATTTTATTTTCTCATATATATATGCATATGGTGATAGTAATTTTAGCCAATCTCCATATAGATTAGAACCATATTCTACTAACATGTCTCTAGAATTATTGTATCCTGACCTTGCAACAACTCCAGCTACATTATGTCCATAATTTAAAACATATGTTACTGCATATCCACCCCAGCTATGTCCATACAAAAATACTTTATATTTATTTAAATCCTCATTACTTTCAACAAAACGCAATGCATAATCTAAATCTATTGCTGATTGCCCTAGACCAATCAAATTATCACCATCACTTAAGTTTGTTCCTGTATTATCATATTCCATTACTTCAAAACCATTTTCTACAAAATAATTTATTTGTGCTAAATAATCTTCATGAACATTTAAATATCCATGTGATAAAACAATTAATGCTTTAGGCTCTACTCCCTCTTTGCATCAATAGTTACTCTACTTCCAAAATTTGCTTCATACGCTATTACAGTTATTATCATAGGTAATACAAAACAAATTAATATTATTGCTATTGTTAATATTATTACATTTCTTTTATTAATTATCTTTTTAATTTCATCCCTCCTTTAATATTTTAATACTACCTTTATTCAATATCAACTTTTTGTATTCTTCCTGACCACTTATACTAAAATAAAAACTTATCATATATACATATATTTACATTTTTATATTTGTAATATATAATTTTATATGGTGATTACATGGAATTAAAATATATTGTTAATATAGATGATGAATTTATAAGTATTAATGAATTACTAGCTGTAAAATTTTCTTTTTCTACTAGATTATTAAACAAATTGATTAAAAACAAAAAAATATTTAGAAATAATATTTCTGTAGATACAAGAGAAAAGCCTAAAACAAATGATGTAATAACAATAGATTTAAGTTATGAAGAAGATATTGAAAATATTGTTCCTACTATAATCCCATTAGATATTGTGTATGAAGATGATTGGATATTAGTTATAAATAAGCCATCTGGAATTGCAGTTCATCCTTCAATTTTGCATTCTGATGATTCTCTATCTAATGGAGTTAGATATTATTTTGATAAAATAGGATTAAAAAAGAAAATTAGACCAGTAAATAGATTAGATTTAAACACTTCTGGAATAGTCATTTTTGCTAAATGTGAATATATTCAAGAATGTTTGATAAGACAAATGAATACTAATAACTTCAAGAAAGAATATTGGTGCATTGTAAACGGTTTCTTTGATGATAATATAAAAGGTGGAACTATTAATAAGCCAATTGCAAGAAAACCTGGTAGCATTATTGAAAGATGTGTAGACTACTCAAAAGGACAAACTTCTATCACTCATTATGAGATATTAAAAAAATTAGAAAAAATAAATTGCACTTATATAAGATGCAATTTAGAAACAGGTAGAACTCACCAAATTCGTGTACATTTTTCTTCTATGGGACATAGTTTATTAGGTGATTCTTTATATGGAAATTCAAGTAATTTAATAGATAGACAAGCATTACATTGTTTTAAAATTTCTTTTATACATCCAATTACAAAAAAAGAAATTACTTTTACTGCTAATTTACCAAAAGATATGGAGGCTTTAATATAAGCCTCCACTTTTTATTTTAATTTTCCCATTATTTCTGCTTTATCTCTTACACCAATTAATGACTCAACTGGTTTTCCATTTTTAAATATTATTAATGTTGGTATACTCATTATTCCAAATTTAACAGCTAGTTCTTGATTATCATCTACATTTACTTTGCCTACTTTTACATTTTCTCCTGCTGTATTTGCAATTTCTTCTACTATAGGTCCCATCATTCTACATGGTCCACACCAATCTGCATAAAAATCTATTAATACTGTTTTATCTGATTTTAATACCTCTTCCTCAAAATTTTGACTTGTTATTTTTAAAACACTCATATTATTACCTCCTATTTTAATTTTTAATATTATATATAATAAGCTTTGATTTAAAGCTTTATTAACTATTTTTTATATAAGATATTACTTGCATTCCTGCTATTGTTCCATCTGCTACTGCTGTTGAAACTTGCAATATTCCTCCTGTTATATCTCCACAAGCATATATCCCCTTAATATTTGTTTCCATTTTTTCATTTACAACTATTTTATTGTCTTTTGTAATTATTCCTAATTTTTTAGCAAATTCTAAACTACCTGCTGTACCTTCTGCGACAAATACACCATCTGCTGCAAGTCTATCTCCATTTTCAAATTCAATTTCTTCTACCTTATCTCCTCCGTTTATTTGCTTTATTTTGCTTGTATTTATTGAAACATTTTCTGCTCTAAACTCTGGCGCTTCTTCTCCATTTGTTAATATTTTTATATCTTTTGCTATATTTACTAAATCATTAGTTTCTGATATTGCATAATTTCCGCTACCTAAAACACAAACATTTTTATTTCTATAGAAAAATCCATCACAAATTGCACAATAACTTACTCCTTTTCCTTCGAATTTTTCTATTCCTTTTATTTTAGGCTTATTCTTCTTACTTCCTGTAGCTAATATTACAGATTTAGAATTGTACTCTCCGTTTATTGTTTTTACTGAAAATCCATTTTCTATCATTTCTATTTTTAAAACTTCTTCATTTTTTACTTCAGTTTCTAATTTTTGTGTTTGTTCAATGCCTATTTTATACAATTCTTCTCCAGATATTCCATCTTTAAATCCATAATAATTATCTATTTTCTTTGCTTTTTCTAAGCTTGATATTCCGTTATATATAACTAATGTTTTTAAATTTCCTCTTGTTGTATATAAACTTGCAGAAATACCTGCTGGTCCTGCTCCTATAATTATTACATCATACATATTTTATATCTCCTTTTTATTTTTTCTTTCTAAATTTAATAAAAATTCTTTCATATCTAATCCTAAAGCATAACCTACTAATTTTTTATTCTTCCCTATCACTCTATGACAAGGTATTATTATTGGAATTGGATTTTTATTATTTGCCATTCCGACTGCTCTTGCACCTTTAGGATTACCAATCTTTTCTGCTATCTCTTTATATGTTCTAGTTTCTCCATATGGTATATTTAAAAGTTCTCTCCAAACTTTTTTCATAAAATCTGTACCTTTAGAATTTAATTTTAAATCAAATGTATTCCTTTTTCCTGAAAAATATTCACTTAATTGTCTTTCTGTATTTTTTAATATGTTAGTATCTTTCTCTAAAATATCTTCATTTTTATCAAAATCCTTATTGATTTGTAACTCTATTATATATCCATCTTCTTCTATTATTCTTGCTTTTCCTATTACAGTATTTATATCTTTATAATATTTCATTATATACCTATCTATTATATTCAATTTTTACTGATTATATCATTATATATTTCTTTATGCAAGCAAAAAGCTCTATTAGTATTTATTACAAATTACTAATAAAGCTTTCTACCTTTTTTAATGCTTGCTTTTCCTTTTTAATATTTTTGGATAAAATATTGATATTATGAATAACAATACAAATAATGTAATAATGCTTGCTTCTACAGAAAATATTATTGAAACAGCTATAGAAAAAACCAATATTGCAATATTTCTATATATCATTTTCATATATACCAATGGAATAACTTCCTTATATTCTTTATTTTCAGAAATTATCCGTTCTGTATATTTTTTATTCCATTTATCCTCAAAATATTCATAAACCAAAAAAGACGAAAATAAAATTGTAGCAATAAAAAAATCAAGCATATCTAAATCTCCTTCCTAAAAAACTAATTTTACAAGCTGCCTAGAATCTTTATGTAAAAAGGAAGTTATAAAATTAGAATGTATAGATTATACACTTATATATCAATAATGTCAAACAAAAAGCAGCTTTAAGCTGCTTTTTATCTATTTAACTAATTTTACAATTTTATCTAAACATTTTTTACAAATAAGTTTTTCTTCAAAGCTAATTGTATCTTTATCATTACCACAGAAAACACATTTTTGATAATACTTTCTAAGAATTATTTCTCCTTTTTCTCCTGAAACAAATTCCATTAAATCTCCCTCTTTAAGATCTTGTGTTTTAACTGTTGGTTTAGGAATTACAATTCTTCCTAATGCATCTAACCTTCTAACTAATCCTGTAGGTTTATTTTTAGATTTCTTTGTATCTCCATGAAATTTTTCTATTACAATATCTCCATTATCTTTTACATATACTTCTGCTAAATCTAGTGGATTTAATTCTCTTAGCTCTCTCATTTTTACTGGAAGAACAACTCTATTTAAACTTTCTAATTTTCTAATTTCTCCTGTTGATTTCATAACGACAACATTCTCCTTTTTTCAACATATTTCTTAATATATGTTATCAAAAGGTTTATTATTTGTCAACTATTTGATTAAGAACTCTGTCTATGTAATAATACTAATTTTAGCTAATTAACTTATTTAAATCTTTTATCTCCTCGTTAATTTTCTGTATTTGCATATTTATTTTCTTTAATCTATTTCGTATCTCAGAATTTGTATCAATACTCTTACCTGTTAAAATATATTCTATTGGATAACCAGTTTTTTCTGCAATTTCTATTAATTTAGATATAGAAAATCCCCTTTCTCCTTTTAATACATAGGATAACTGTTGTATTGTAGTATCAATATATTTTGCAAATTGACTAGTATTCATCCCCATATCATTTTTAATTTTTTCTATTCTTTTGCCTATTTCAACTTTAATATCTCTATTCTCCATATATCCCTTGTATGATATATTTAATAACTTAAATAACCATACACTCCTTTCTTTAAATTT
>CAMFER010000051.1 GCA_945949485.1 uncultured Clostridium sp.
AGTTTATATCCATATTTATATATCGTATTTGGAATTTACTTTTACAATTTACGATTTAAAGATTTTAACAAAAAAAGTAAAAAATTGTTGAAATTTGATAATATCAGTGATATAATAGCTAGCGGTTTAATATAAAGGGAGGAATTAACAATGAAAAAAGATTTAAGAAAAACTAAAATCGTTGGAACAATCGGACCAGCAAGTGAAAGTGAAGAAATGCTTACAAAATTAGTATCAGCAGGATTAAATGTAACAAGAATTAACTTCTCACATGGTGGATATGATGAAAATGGAGAAAAAATTGAAACAATAAAAAGAGTAAGAGCTAAATTAAATAAACCAGTAGCTTTACTTTTAGACACAAAAGGACCAGAAATTAGAACTGGTGTATTAGAGACTGGAAATGAAAAAGTTGTAATAAATGAAGGTCAAACATTTACATTTGTAAATGATGATATTATAGGAAATAATGAAAGAACTTCAATAAGCTATAAAGAATTATATAATGATGTAAAAGTTGGATCTACTCTATTAGTAGATGATGGAGCTATTGAATTTGAAATAACAGAAATAAAAGGAAAAGATATTGTTTGTAAAGCTTTAAATACAGGTAAATTAGGAAGCAGAAAAACAATGAACGTTCCTGGTGTTAAATTAGATTTACCAGCTTTAACAGAAAAAGATATAAGTGATATAACAGAAGGAATCAAAAGAGGATTTGATTATATTGCAGCATCATTTGTTAGAAAAGAAGCAGACGTAAAAGCTATTAGAGATTTATTAAATGCAAATGGTGGAGAAAGAGTAAAAATCATTTCAAAAATAGAAAATCAAGAAGGTATTGATAACTTTGAAGAAATTTTAGCAGCTTCTGACGGAATTATGGTTGCTCGTGGTGACATGGGAGTTGAAATACCAATGGAACAAGTTCCAATTGTACAAAAACATTTTATTAAAAGATGTAATCAAGTTGGAAAACCAGTTGTAACAGCTACACAAATGTTAGAATCTATGACTCAAAACCCAAGACCAACTAGAGCAGAAGTTAGTGACGTTGCAAACGCAGTATATGATCAAACAGGAGCTATAATGTTATCTGGTGAATGTGCTATGGGTAAATATCCAGTAGAATGTGTTGAAGCAATGGTTAAAATTTCAAAAGCAACAGAAGGTTCAATAAATTACTGGAAGAGATTTAATAAGAGAATTAGCGAAAATAGAGCTAACAACATAGAAGAAGCATTAGCATATTCAACAGCTATAGCCGCTGAACATACAAATGCAGATGCAATAGTTGCTTATACAAAAGAAGGAGAATCAATCAGAAAATTAGCTGGATTAAGTGTAGCAACACCAATATTTGCTATAACAGACGATGAAAAAACATATAACCAATTAGCAATTTCAGTAAATGTTCATCCTGTACTTTGCAAAGAAGGAAAAACAGCAGAAGAAATAGTAGCAAATGGTATAGAAATGTTAAAAAAAGACGGAATATTAGAAGCAGGAGATATGGTAGTATTAGCTGGTGGTGCAAGCAGATTAACAGAACAAGAAAAAGTAATAGGTGGATGCTTAAAAATATAATAATGCATTTGGCTTAAATAAATTTTAGGAAAATTGATAAGATTGGAAACAATTTTATCAATTTTCTTGTTATTTATGCTAATAATATGATATACTATAGCTATTGAAAAAATAATAAAAGAAAGGAAAAATAGATAATGTCTAAACCAATAGTAGCAATAATTCGGAAAACCAAATGTACGGTAAATCAACGTTTTTCAATTATTTAGTAGGAACAAGAATATCAATAGTACAAGATACACCTGGTGTTACTAGAGATAGAATTTATGCAGAGACTAATTGGAGAGGAAGAAATTTTACTTTAGTAGATACAGGTGGAATTGAACCAGAATCTCAAGATATAATTTTATCTCAAATGAGAGAACAAGCAAATCTAGCAATAGAAATGGCAGATGTAATTATTTTTTTAACAGATATTAAACAAGGAGTTACTGCAGCTGATAGAGATATTGCTTTAATGTTAAAAAAATCAGGTAAACCTATAGTATTAGTATGTAATAAAGCTGACAATTATCAAAAAGATAGAGAAGAAATCTATGAATTCTATAATCTTGGTATAGGAGAGCCATATCCAATATCAGCATCTAATGCATTAGGGATAGGCGATGTACTAGATAAAATATATGAAAGTTTTCCAGAAAAAGATGAAAATGAAGAGGATGATACAAAAATAAAGGTAGCATTAATTGGAAAACCAAATGTACGGTAAATCTTCTTTAATTAATAAAATATTAGGAGAGAATAGAGCAATTGTAAGTGATATTGCAGGCACTACAAGAGATGCTATAGATACAGAATATGAAAATGAAAATGGAAAATATGTATTTATAGATACTGCAGGAGTTAGAAGAAAAAGTAAAGTAAAAGAGTCTATCGAAAAATATAGTATTATGAGAACATTACTTGCAATAGAAAGAGCAGATGTATGTTTAATGATGATAGATGCAACAGAAGGAATTACAGATCAAGATACTAAGATTGCAGGAGAAGCTCATGAGGCTGGAAAAGGTGTAGTTATAGTAGTTAATAAATGGGACTGTATTGAAAAAGATAATAATACTACTGAAAAGTATAAAAAAGAAGTGTATGAAAAATTAAAATACCTTTCTTATGCACCAATAATATTTATTTCAGCAAAAACAGGTCAAAGAGTACATAAACTATTTGAACTTATAAATTATGTTGCTGAGCAAAATGCATTAAGGGTATCAACATCAGTATTAAATCAAGTAATTAATGAAGCAATAGCTATTGTACAACCACCAACAGATAAAGGAAAAAGACTAAAAATACTATATGGAACTCAAAGCTCAACAAAGCCACCAACATTTGTAATATTTGTAAATGATAAAGATTTATTCCATTTTTCATATGAAAGATATTTAGTAAATCAAATTAGAAAAGAATTTGGACTAGAGGGAACACCAGTAAGAATAATTGTCAGAGAGAAAAAAGATAATTAATATAAATACTTTTTTAATATATTAAAATAACTAAAGAGAGGAAGAACAAAAATGATAGTGTATATAATTATGGCTTTAATTGCATATGCAATTGGAAGTATAAGTTTTTCAATAATAATTAGTAAAAAAATGGCAGGTTTTGATGTCAGAGAAAAGGGTAGTGGAAATGCAGGAAGTACTAATGTACTTAGGTCAGTAGGAAAAAAAGCTGCTGCATTAACTCTTTTAGGAGATGTTCTAAAAGGAGTAGTATCAATAGGAATTGCAATAATTTTAGGGAATATTATACCTAATATGAATAAAGAACTATTAGTTCAAATAGCAGGTGTTGCAGTTGTATTAGGACACACTTTCCCAGTATTTTTTGGATTTAAAGGTGGAAAAGGAGTTGCGACATCTTTAGGTGTTATATTAATGAGTAACTGGCAAATAGGATTAATATGCTTGGTATTTGCATTAGTATTAATGGCTTTAACAAGAATGGTTTCACTTGGTTCATGTGGAGCTGCGATATTATTTCCAGTATTAACTTTATTTATAAATACTAATTATACAGTATTAACAGAAGGAAAACCAGGAGCAACATATTTCATATATAGTGTGATTTTAGCAATTTTTGTTTTATATAATCATAGAAGTAATATAAAGAGAATATTAAATGGAACAGAAAACAAATTAAGTTTCAAAAAATAAAATCACATAGGAGAAATTTTAATATAAAAAAACAATAAATATAATATTAATTTTTATAATATCAGTTTTAATAGCTAATACAAACATATATGCTAATGAAGAGGATTTTTTTGAATTAGAATTCAGTGTTTTGGAAAATAAAGAAGAAATGGACTTAGATATATATTTATTATTACCAAAAGAATATATAATAGAAGCAATAAAATATGATGGACTTGATATTGAGTATAAAGGGGTAGAAACCTTCAAGGAAAATAATATTCCATCTATAAATATTAGTAATGAAGAAATAAGTGATGATGTGTATCAAGAAGATAATACAGAATATATACAGGTTTTACTAAAACCAAATGAAGATGGTATATATACTTTTAATATTTTGTCAGGTTACTTAGATAAAGAAATTAAATTTAGAATAAAAAGTAAAGATTCAGATATGATAGCATATATTGAAGAACCAAGAATAAAAGATAGTAAATGTAAAATAGAATATAATGTAAATGAAAATATAATAAAACAACCTGATGAAAAAGTATTTTCTACTAATACGCTATTAGCTTTAATTGTTGTTATAATAATAATGGCAGGTATAATATTTATATATAAAAAACAAAAGATATAAAAGAAAGGAAGAAAAAAATGAAAAACATAGCGATAATAGGTAGTCGGAAGTTGGGGCATTGGTTTAGCAATGCATTTAGCAAGAAATAATAATAATATAAAAATTTGGTCTTTCTCTGAAGAAGAAAGAGATTTAATTAATAATGAAAAAAAATGTATGTTTTTGCCTAATATAAAAATTTTAGAAAACATCACATGTTCAACTGATTTTGAAGAAGTTTTAAAAGATGCTGACTTTATATTACATGTAACACCATCAAAATTCACAAGAGAAACTTTTAGACAATATAAGCAATTTGTAGGAAATACTCCTGTTATAATATGCTCTAAAGGATTTGAAAAAGATACATTAAAAACATTAGATGAAGTATTAGAAGAAGAATTACCAGGAATTAGATTAGGAGTTCTTTCGGGACCAAGCCATGCAGAAGAAGTATCAATAGCAGTACCAACTTTATTAGTTATTGCATCAAAAGATAAAGAGGTTCTAAATTTAATCCAAGATACTTTTATGTCTTCAGAAATGAGAATATATACTTCAGAAGATGTAAAAGGTGTAGAACTTCGGTGGAGCACTAAAAAATATTATTGCTTTTTGCGCAGGAGTTGCAGCAGGAATAGGGTTAGGAGACAATACATTTGCAGCATTAATAACTAGAGGACTTGCAGAACTTACAAGACTTGGGGTAGCTTGTGGAGGAGATAAAGATACATTTTATGGTTTAAGCGGACTTGGAGATTTAGTTGTTACATGTCTTAGTGAGCATAGTAGAAATAGAAAAGCTGGAAAATTAATAGGACAAGGAAAAACACTAGAAGAAACTAAAAAAGAAGTTGGTATGGTAATAGAAAGTATTGATAATATTGAAGTTGCATATGAACTTGGCAAAAAATATAATGTATATATGCCAATAGTTGAAACAGTATATAAAGTTATATATGAAAATTTAGATCCAAAAGAAGCTGTAAATAATTTAATGACAAGAGACAAAAAAAGTGAATAAAAAAAGAAAAAAATACCAATAATAAAAGAGAAGAATTTGATGATATATTATGTTTTAATATATCATCATTTTGTAATATTTAATTACTGTTATAAAACAGAGAAAAGAGGATAAAATGGATTTTTTTGATAAAATAACTAAAAAGGCAAGTGAGGCATATAAAATAACTGCTGATAAGACAGGAAAAATTGCAAAAGATACAAAAATAAAACTAAAACAAAGTGAATTAAAATCAAATGTAAGTGATCTATACGAAGAAATAGGCAAGAAAGTATACCAAAATTACCTTCAAAAGCAAGATGATATTCCAGAAGAAATAAAAGAAGATTGTATCAAAATTGATGTTTTAAATGATGAAATTGAAAGATTATTAAATGAAAGTTTAGATTTAAAAAATCAAAAACAATGTCCATACTGTTATTCAAAAATAAATAAAGATGATAAATATTGTCATGAATGTGGAAAAAAGCAAGAAGTTGACAAGGAAGAAGAATATAGAGAAGTTGAAGTAGAAATTTTACAAGATGATAAAAATGACAAAGAAGAAGATAAAAATATAGAACAAGAAGATTTCAAAAAAATTGATTTTAATGTAGAATACGAAGATGAAAAAGAGGACAAAAAAGAAAACGAAGATGAAATATAGGATAGAATAAGTGGAGGAAAATATGAAATTAGTCGTACAAAGAGTTTTAGAAGCTAGTGTAGAAGTAGACAGTGAAATAGTTGGAAAAATAGATAAAGGATTTTTAGTTTTAATTGGTATAAAAAAAGGAGACACAAAAGAAGCAGCAGATTATTTAGTAAAAAAGTTATGTAATTTAAGAGTTTTTTCAGATGAAGATGGAAAAATGAATTTGAATTTGAAAAAAGTAGGCGGAAAATTACTTATTGTTTCACAATTTACTTTATATGGAGATTGTAAAGATGGTAACAGACCAAGTTTTATAGAGGCAGCAAGACCAGAAGAAGCTATACCACTTTATGAATATTTTTGTAATGAGTGTGAAAAAAATAATATAGAGGTTCAAAGAGGGATATTTGGAGCAGATATGAAAGTTAAACTATTAAATGATGGACCAGTTACTATATTAATGGAAAAAGATTAATATGGAAATCTTTCAAATAAGTATTTTATAACATTATTTGCATTTTTTGATGTTATATTTATAAAAACATCTTTATCTATAGAAATTAGCATCTTTAAGAAAAAGTCATCATAATTATCTGCAAATATTCCAATGATTTCTGCTAACTCAATAGGGTTTTGATATTCTTTAACCCATATTAAGTTATTTTTTAATTCACTAAAATTTGAATTATAAAATTTACTTAAAAATTTTTGCAATTCGCCTTCTTTATCAGTATATAAACTAACACTTGCCATTTTAAACTCCTAAAATAATAAAAAGATTTCTTATATATTTAGTATTAAAAAAATATAAATATTTATACTAAGAATAAATTAAATCAAAAATGTAAATACTAACAAAAAAGGAAATTTTGGAGGTTAAAGTTGAAAAAATTCAAAAAATTAGGTTATCTAATAATTATTATAGTGTTAGTTGTGCTTGGATTAACTATATATGTAAATGCAACAAATAAAGAAGGTTCTTCGGAAGAAGAAAAAATATTAGCAGAAATAAAGTATATCGAAAATACAATTTCAGATTTAATGAATTCATTAAATAATATAGAAACAAGAAATTATAATATCTCAATAGGAAAACCATCAAAAGAAACCGAAAACAAAATATCTGGTGGTAGTTCATCTGATTCAGATTCAGATACAAAAAGCCAAAGTTCTTCAAGTTCTGGAGGAGATAATTCTCAAAGTGAAAATAATGCAGACAGTTCTAATAATCAGGATAACAAGCAATATGAATTGAATTTAGAGGGAGTATTGACTAGTAATGAGGAGATAGATTGGGAAGAAATAAAACTAGAGGTAGAAAACCTATATCTAACTATACCAACATTCACTATGGATTTATATCAATATGATATTAATAATGAAGATATATTGAATTTTAATAAAGAATTAGATACTTTAACAACAATAGTAGCAAGTGAAAATAAAAAAGAAACAATGAAACAGTTATCCAACATGTATAACAAGTTATCAGATTTTTTACAAGAAGTATCTAATGACAATTTATATAAAACAAAAATAAAGGCCAAAGCAAATATTTTAAGTGCATATTCTAAATTAGAAGATGATAATTGGGAAGATATGCAAAAAAATATAAAAAATGCAATAGATATTTATTCTAATCTTTTAGCTGATACATCAATTAGTGCCAATAAGCAAAATATTATAAATAAAACATATATAATGTTAAATGAATTACAAAATGCAATATCAATAAAAGATAAGTCTGTATTTTTAATAAAATATAGAAACATAATTGAGGAAATGGAAGAGTAAGAGCTGTCAATGATTTTTGAAAATGTCCCAAAATCTTTTAAACATTAGCCCTAAAAAA
>CAMFER010000052.1 GCA_945949485.1 uncultured Clostridium sp.
GTATTGTTGTATTTCTTTCAATTAATTTTGTAAATACTCCACCATATGTTTCAATTCCTAATGATAATGGTGTTACATCAAGTAATACTAAGTCTTTTACATCTCCTGATAATACACCACCTTGAATAGCTGCACCAATTGCAACACATTCATCTGGGTTGATTCCTTTATCAGCTTCTTTTCCTGTAATTCTCTTAACTGCTTCTTGTACAGCTGGAACTCTTGTTGAACCACCAACTAATAATACTTTGTGAATATCATTTGCTGTTAATCCAGCATCTTTCATAGCTTGATTTACAGGTCCTGCTGTTGCTTCTACTAAATCGTGAATTAATTCTTCAAATTTTGCTCTTGTTAATGTTATATCTAAATGTTTTGGTCCTGTTGCATCTGCTGTTATAAATGGTAAGTTAATTTGTGTTTGTTGTACACCTGATAATTCTATTTTAGCCTTTTCTGCTGCTTCTTTTAATCTTTGCATTGCCATTTTATCTGTACTTAAATCTATTCCATTTGATTTTTTGAATTCAGATACTAAATAATCTATTATTGCTTGGTCAAAGTCATCTCCACCTAAATGTGTATTACCATTTGTAGCTAAAACTTCAAATACACCATCACCAATATCTAGGATAGATACATCAAATGTACCTCCACCTAAGTCATAAATCATAATTTTTTGATCTTGTTCTTTATCCATTCCATAAGCAAGTGAAGCAGCTGTTGGTTCGTTTATAATTCTTAAAACTTCTAGTCCTGCTATTTTTCCGGCATCTTTAGTTGCTTGTCTTTGGCTATCACTAAAATATGCTGGTACTGTAATAACTGCTTGAGTTACTTTTTGTCCTAAATAGTTCTCAGCATCTGCTTTTAATTTTTGTAATATCATTGCTGAAATTTCTTGTGGTGAGAATTTATCACCTTCTATATCTACTTTTTCATTTGTTCCCATTTTTCTCTTTATTGATATAACAGTATTGTCTGGATTTGTAACTGCTTGACGTTTAGCTATTTGTCCAACTAATCTTTCTCCATTTTTAGAAAAAGCTACTACTGATGGTGTTGTTCTATTACCTTCAGCATTTGGTATAACTACTGGTTCTCCTCCTTCCATAACTGCTACACATGAGTTTGTTGTTCCTAAGTCAATTCCTATAATTTTTCCCATTTCTAATTCATCCTTTCTCTTTTTTATTTTATATAATTAAATTTAATAACAATGTTATTCTTTTTAGTTTGCTACTACTACCATAGAATGTCTAATAACTCTACTTCCTATTTTATATCCTTTTCTATATTCTTGAGCTATTTCTTTTTCTCCTAAATTTTCATCTTGTATGCTACCTACAGCTTCATGTAAACTAGGATCAAAAGTTTCTCCTACTGCTTTAATTTCTTCTACTCCCTTTGATGCTAGAACATCTTTAAATTGTTTAAGCACTAGTTCTACACCTTGTTTATAGCTTTCGTCTTGAGTTTCAACTTTAGAAGCATTTTCTAGATTGTCTACTACTGGTAAGATTACTTCTATTACATCTGAAAGTATTGAATTATATAATCCATCTCTTTCTTTTGAGCTTCTTTTTTTGAAATTCTCAAATTCAGCTAATATTCTTTTATATCTATCTTCAAGTTCATCATAATCTGCTTTAGGTATTACTTCTTTAACTTTTTTGTTTTCTTCTTTTTTATTATCTTTTAATTCTTCTTTTTCTTCTGTTGGTTTATTTTCTTCTGCCATCTTATCCCTTCTTTCTTACTCAATTTCTTTTAATTTTTTATTTATATATTTCATAACGGAAATTACTTTTGAATAATCCATTCTTTTTGGACCTATTATTCCAATTGTTCCTAAATCTTTTCCATTTACTTTATGTTTAAATGTTACTACACTAAAATCTTTTAATTCATCTTTTTTATTTTCTTCACCAATATATACATTTATGTCTTCTGCAAATCCTGTATCTAACATATCAGCAATTAATTCTTTTGTATCTAATATATTTACAAAATTTTTAGCAACTTCTAGGCTATTAAATTCTGGTAAATCAAAAGATTTATTTGCTCCTTCTAAATATACTTTTTCATCTTCTTCTAACACTTTTTTTATTTGATCTATTATTGGTTTTATTACATTTACACTATATGTCATCTCATCATATAGATATTCTTCTAATGGTCTATCTATAGTTTCTAGAGGTTCTCCTTTTAATTTATTATTAAACATATAGTTCATCGTCTCAACTTGTTTTTCTGATATATCTTCATCAAATTTTATTATAGTTTCTTTTACCATTCCAGTATCTGTTAATATTACAGCAAGCATCATTCTTGCTCCTAATAATACAAATTTAATTTCTTCTATTAGTTGAGTAGTTGATTTAGGCCCTATTGAAACTGTTGTATAATGAGTAACTTCTGATATAGTGTTTGCAGCAATTTTTGTTAAATCTTCTATCTCATTTACTTTTGTTTCTAATTTAGAACTTATATATTTTATTTCTTCTTTGCTTATATCATTATCATTTAACAATTCATCTACATAGTATCTATATCCTTTAGCAGAAGGTACTCTTCCGGCTAGAAGTATGTGTCTTATCTAAGTAACCTGATTTTTCTAATTCTGCCATTTCATTTCTAATTGTTGCACTACTACAATTTAACCCATGATTTTTGGTTAATGTATTAGAGCCTACAGGTTCTGCCGTGCTAATATATTCTTCTACTATTGCTTGCAATACTTTCTTTTTTCTTTCATCTAACAATTCTTTCACCTCTTATTTTAATTGTTAGTTTTTAGCACTCCTATATTTTGTTTGCTAACTTTCTATATATTATATCCATTTTTAGCACTTGTCAATACTTTCTGCTAAAATATTTGTGAATTTTTTGTGAAAAAGAAAAAGGACATATAAAATGCCCTTTAATAATAATAATAATAATAATAATTTATTTTTCCATACTTTGCCTTAACATCCAAATATTCTTCATATACACAGTAATATATGAATCCATTAAAGATGATGTTAAATAACATTCTATTCCATCTGATTTCTTCTTTATATCTTTTACTTTATTTAATAATGTCTCATAATCTTTAATTAAATTATCAAAAATTACACAAGAATCAATCTTTTCATTTTTTGTTTCTGTTATACATGTATTATTCAAATAATCTTGCATTGTCCCTAATGGTTCATTTCCTAGCATCAATATTTGCTCTGCAAGTTCATCAATTTGTTCATTAATTTCATTATAATACTCTTCTAATTTTACATGAACATTGAAGAAATCTTTTCCTTTAATATTCCAATGATAATTTTGTAGTTTTCTATAAAAAACATTTAAATCTGATAATAGACAATTTAAGTCTTTAACTAAATTTTCCATATTAATTCTCCTTTTTTTCATTTTTTCATATTTTAATTTGCCCAAAATTTCTTTTTAATATACCATTTTAAAACACATATTTTTATATTTTTTGCAAATAATAAATATATAAAAAAAATAGGAGGTTTTTATATGAATTGTAATAGATATATTTTAAATGAGTTAAATAAAGGAATTAAGATGGGAATGGATTCTATTTCTAATGTTTCAGAAAAAGTTCAAGATGATAGATTTAAACAAGATTTAAAATATCAATATGATGAATATAACAAGATATTAAATGAAGTAAATAATGAATTAACTAATTATGATGATTTTCCAAAAGAATTAAATCCAATGCAAAAAGCTGCTGGTTGGATGGGAGTAGAAATGGGAACTTTAACTGATAAAAGTAATTCAAAAATTGCAGAAATGATGCTTCAAGGCACTAATATGGGAATAATTGAAGGTGTAAGACTTTTAAATCAAAATACAGATGCAGATAAAAATGTAAAAAATATTTTAAATGAGTTTATTCAATTCCAAGAAAATACAGTTGAACAGTTAAAAAAATATTTATAAAAACAAAACCTTTTGATCTTTATCAAAAGGTTTTATATTTTTAATTTTCATTTATATCTATTAATGAAAATACATTTTTATTATTATTTAGTTCAACTATATTAATTATAACTCCTTCTCCTTCAACTATACCACCTAAATCATTAATTTTCTCTTTTATTTTTTCCATTGTATTTCCTGTTGCATAAATATCATCAATTATATAGAATCTTTTATTTTCATATGTAGTATTTACTAATTTAGGTAACTCTAATATATCTTTTCCATATTCTTTTTCATATTCTATTTGTGCTTCAACTGTAGTAGGTGGTAATTTTCCTTTTTTTCTTACAGGTATACATCCTATATTTAATCTATCTGAAATTGCTGAGCCTAGCAAAAATCCTCTAGCTTCTGGTGCTATTATATAATCTACATTTTTATCATTTAATTCTTCTACAAATTTATCTATTATTTCTTTAAATGTATCTTTTTGAATTATTAATGGCATTATATCAATAAATTCTATACCTTTTATTGGATAATCTTTCTCAGTTCTAATATTTATACTATTTTTTATTACATTTTTTAATATTTTCAATTTATTCACCTACATATTTTATATTTTTATTAAAAGCTATTATTGATTGAAATACAACTGGTAAAATTAAAATACCAAAACCAAATCCTCCGCTTCTACCAAATGCTTTAGCAAGCAAGAATCTTTTCATAATTGCAATAATAAACATTGCTATCCAACCGAAATATTGGTACAAGCCATAATAACATAAGCCAAGGTGATAACCCACAAATTTTGTATAAAGTTATTTGTCTATATAGTGGTATTATTGCTGCAAAACCATGTTTATTTGCTTTATTATAAATACTCCATCTTATTATAGTCATATATATAAATAATATAATTATTGAAACTACTACCGATTTCACTATACTGTTACTTAATAATATTTTTAATGTTATGGTTGCTTTTTGTTCTACTGGTGCTTCAACTGCCATACTCGTTAATATGTCACCTATATTCTCATTATTATTTAACCTTTGTTTTATTTGCTCATAGTCTATATCATTTTCTAAAATATCTCTAATTTCATCTTGGTCTGTATTTCGTATAAACTCAGCTCCTGCTGTTAATATACTTTCTTCTACTCCACCTTCTACTATTTCTTCTTTATTTTCTATTAACATATCTGCTATTTCATCATTTGTATATTCTTCTGTTATCTCATCATATATTTTCAAAATATCCTCTTTAGTAATATTTTCTAAATCATTTTCATCAAAAGAGTTAGCATAAAATTCAACTTCTTCTTTTAATAAGTTTTCTGATGACTTTGCTTGAACTGTTACTCCTAATATTAATACAAAAATTAATGTAAAAATTGTTACTAAAATTTTTTTATTCATAACTTATTTCTCCTCTCCTAATAGATATTTTCTAAACCTTACCTTCTTTTCTTTTATTTTACTTGAATCAAAAAACTTAATATCACAATCACCATCTTTTTCTAAAAATCCTTCTTTTTCCAACACTTCTTTTAAATGTATTGCTAATCTAGGCGCTCCATTAAAAAATTTAACTTCATTTCCTAATACTTTTTTTATCTCTTCTTCTATTAATGGATAATGTGTACAACCGTAGAACTATATTTTCTACTTTTCCTTTATATATTCCTATGTTTTTATTTAAATACTTTTCTAATTTATCCTTATCTCCTTCTTCTATTATATCTGCCAAGCCTACACATGGCATTAAATATGTTTTATGATTATTATATTTTTTATATAACAAATTAAATTTTTCACTTTCTATTGTTCCCTTAGTTGCAAGTACTAAAGTTGTTTTATCATAAGCAAAATCATGTACCATCTTATATGCAGGCTCTATTGCTATAATTGGAATATGTGGATATTTTTCTCTTAGATATTTTGCAGATTTTGCACTTGCAGTATTACATGCTATTACTATTGCTTTACAATTTTTCTCTAATAAGAAATTTGTTATTTCATCACACCTATTAATTATTTCTTCATCATCTTTATCTCCATATGGATTATTTTTTGAATCACTATAATATATATAATTTTCTTCTGGTAATACTTTTATAATTTCTTTTAAAACTGTTACTCCACCAATACCAGAATCAAAAATTCCTATTGGTCTACTCATATTTCCTACTCCTTATATTTTTCACATCTAAATTATATTACTATTTTCCATATTTGTATATAGTTAAATAAATAAAAACTATAATAAGCTTTTACCTATTATAGTTTTTAACAACATATTTATTAAATATTTACTAAATATTTTTTATATTTTTCTTTTTAAATATAATAAATGTTGGAATTATCATTATCAAGAAATATATTAAGCAAGTAATAATTGACATTCCCATTGTCATTCCTTCCATTGCTGGTAAATTTCCAAATAAATATCCACTTAAATCCCAATTCATCGTTACAAAATATTGCATAAATGTAACTTTATATTGAATAACTAACATATTAATTATACTTGGTGCCATATATCCTAATAAAGCTATTGTTATTGCAAGTGCACTATTAGTAAATATAGTACTTAGTGCAAATGCTAAAGTTGAAAGTAATATTATCATTGGTAATTGTGTTAAAGTATATATTCCTAAATATTTAAATGCATTTATTGTTTCTTATGTATTAGTATTAAAATTGTATTCTACTACTGGTATAGATAAACTATCAAATCCAAATAGAATACCTCCTACTAATAATTCCATTCCTATTACTACTAAAATTGAAAATACTATCATTATCAATATTGTTAAAAATTTTGATAGTAATATTTTATATCTACTATATGGTTTCACTAATAGTAATTTGATTGTTCCTTTATTAAATTCTTCACTTACTATTGTTCCAGCTACCATTATTCTCATTACTATTATGAATAATCCATATTCACTATAAAAAGATTTTAATATTCCACCCAAGTTTGTTCCATTTTCTATATCTTGACCTGTTTGCAACACATATTTACTAGTTTCCATCTTTTTAAAGCTTTTGCTTAATTCTTGCTTTTCTTCATATTTTAACTCTTGTTCCTGATTTTCATAATTTATAACATTTTTAGCATACACTCTATATGATTCTAACGCTTCATTCATATAATCTGAACCGTATTTTATATCTTTTTCTACTCTTATCTTGGCAACCCCAACTATTGACATAGATTCCTTTTTTCTTTTTTTCTAAAATTAAAATAAGAGTAAGTTATTAACTTACTCTCTATGGCTCCTCGTGTTGGACTCGAACCAACGACCTATCGGTTAACAGCCGAGCGCTCTACCAACTGA
>CAMFER010000053.1 GCA_945949485.1 uncultured Clostridium sp.
ATTTTCCACCAACTTTGGAGCATGGTATTTGTTTTCTTCTTACTAATTGATTAATCAACCAATAAGATATTCCTAAATACTCTGCTGCTTCTTTCATTGTTAGTGTTGTTCTTTGTACTTTTTGTAGTTCCATATATTTTCCTCCTTTCATTAAGTATATTAGGTTATTAGCCTTCGTTAACAAGCTTTGTATTTTTTTTCATGTTAACTAATTGAATTTTACCACGCATTATGGTAAAATCCTAGTAGATTTAGATAATTCAGTTATCAAAACAAAACTTTTGGTTTTTTAACGATTTGTTAACAAGGGAGATTAGATATGGAAAGAAAAAATAAAATAGGCATTTCTTTTGATGCTTCATATTTTGCTCAAATATTCATCCATACTGCTGGAGCTTATTTGAGTAAACCTATAAACAAAACTAATAATAAATATTTGGCAAATTTGGGTACAGTTCCTCCTGATGAAAGATTTGGACAATTAGTTTTAGAACTAGAAAATGCAAATTCTGAATCAGAGAGAGAAAAAATAATAAATGAATTAAAACTGTTAGCAGAAATAGATAAAACAGTTGAGCCTCTTCCTCTTACTTTTAAAGATAATGTAGAAGATTTAAAAGGTTATATAGTTTTTGAGCCAACATCTGCTGTTGAACACTATGATCTATCTTTATTAGATTTTATAAGCTATAATTTTGATGTATTTAATGATTATCTATTATTTTTTATAAATTTCTTTGATTATTTTATAGATAAATTAGATGATAGAGATATTAAGTATATTGAATTAGATACTCTATATCCTGTAAATGAAATAATTGAAATAGCTAAAAAATATTATGAAAAAGAAAAAGGAAATTTAATATATTATCAAAGTCTTTTTAAGAAATGCGTTAATTTCGTTTATAAAATTAATAATCCTTTTGATATGAAATATTTAACACATAAACAAATATTTTTCTTATATAATCAATTATATCAAGATACTTTTGCAGAATTTAAACAAGACTTTCATTCAACAGACTTATTAGATTATCAATATAATAACTTTCCTATAAGGAAAGAATTAATTGGACTTGAAGATATAAATATTCTGATTTCTACTATTGAAGAAATAGACCCTACCGGCCGAAAACTTAATAGCCTACAACAATTTGAAACTAATAACTTATTTACAAGTTTTTATATTACACTATTCAATGTAGTAGCTGTAAATAAAATGCATATTAAAATTTGTGGTAATTGTGGAAGATACTTTATAACTCATAAAGAAACTGTTACTTATTGTGATAGAGTCTCAAAAAATAATTTAACTTGTAAAGATATTGGAAATAAAGAATATCAAAAGCGAAAACAAGAAAATGATACAACATATAATAACTATAGAAAAATCGGAAGTCGAAAACAACTTAGAGCTAATCGAAATCCTGAAATAACTATGTATCAAAAAGATTTAGAACAATATAGAAAAATAGGAAAACAAATGTATAAAGATGTTTGTTCTGGAAAAATTTCTAATGAAGAATTTGCAAAATGGGTAGATGAGCAAGATAAATAAGGAATGGCTTTTATTCCATTCCTTTTTCTTATCTATCAAGTATTTCTTTACTTAATAATCTTATAGTTCCAATCTGTCTCTCAAACATTTTATCCCAAATATTAAGACATTCTCTTGCTATATCTTTCATTTCTTTTTCTTCTTTGCCTTCGGTTTCATCATATAGTTCAACCACCAATTTTGAAAGTTCGTCACCATAGAAATATATATTTTCTTGATTATTCTCATATTCCACAAAAGATTTTAATAATTCTAAAATTATCTCAGAAAAGTCTATAATTGATAATGCATTTTCCTCTAAATATTTAACTAAAGCATGTATAGATCTTCTTCCAGAATTACTTTTTATTATTTCAATTAAGAACTCTTTATCCCTTTCTAAATCTATTTCATTTTCATAAAATATTCTACTTATAAAGCTTTCTAAGTCACAATCATTGCTATTTAACTTTAAAATTAAGTTTTTGCACTTTTCATTATATTCTAAAGTATTAAAGTATTCTTCTAACATTCTTATTACTTGTTCTTGTTGAATTTTATCCATATGTTTTACATCATTTACAATATCAACAAATTCATTGTTAATAATATACATTTCTGCAACTGCTAATGATCCTATCTCCTTCAATTCCTTATATTCAGAATAAAATATATTTCTGATTACTTCTAATACCTTTTCTCTATTATTTTTATACATACCAAACAATAATCTTCTTGATTCCCAAAAACTTAAAAATCTTTCATCTTGTTCAAATAAATTAATAATTATTGGGGTAGCCCATTCTTTATCAATATAATATGCTATATATAAACATGATAAACTAGCAAATCTAACCACAGGATTTTCATCATTTGTCATTTTAATTATTGTTTCTTTAAAATCTCCTAATAATTCATTTTTATTATACAATAAGTGTGAAATTGTTCTTGCAGCAGCTCCTCTTGTACAATTTAAAGAATTACTTTTCAACATTTCTATACTTCTTATTTCTGTATCTTTTTCATTGGTTACATTAGGTTTCCCTAATTTAGGATCACAATGATTTATTGCAATGTTCTTAATTATATTTAATGTTTCTTCTGACCAATCAGTATTCTTCTTTTTTTCAATAATCCAACACAAAGAGTTAGCTCTATATGATACATTATTGCATGGAAATTCTTTTAATAATTTTTCGATTTTTTCATTTGGAATTTCATTTATCTTTTCGCTCATATGAATTCCAATATATAGAGAATCTATATAGTCTTCAATTATAATTTTTTTATTATCCAGTACTAAATCTATCATTCTATTAGGCTCTTTTGAAGTTACATCACTAAAACTAACCGAAAACTCTCTTAAGTTGCTCTCTATAAATCCACCTTCAACCTCTTTCCAATTATGTCCTTCTTTTTCCTTTATTTTTGAATTTGATAATATGTTTAACCATTGCTTATTACTTAATTTTTTTCCTGCTACAGGTGACCAAACAGAACCACTATGACCATTTGAATAATGAAAATAATTACTTCCTTTATCAAATCTTCTGTTTAAAACCATCATTAAATCTTTTGTTTTTTTACTTGTTCTATCTTCACATAAGCATGGTATCAATTCAACTTGTAAATTTCCCCACCAATCCCATGGCATTTTTTTACATATATAATTTAATTTATATTCTCTAACACGTTTATATAAATTAACACTATCATTTTGCATAAAATAGTATATTTTATTTTCTAATTTTTTAAAGATTTCATTACTACATGTTTTAGAATGCTTTGTTAGAACTTTTTTGGTAGTAAGAAGTTCATCATTATTTCCACTACTTATATCAAAAATATTTTTTTCAAAATCATTGCATAAATATTCAATAATTCTATCACTATATTTTTCTGGCAAATTTTCAAATCCCTCTAATATAAATTCATTGAATAAAGGATATCCTTTTCCCATATATTTTTCATAAATATTTAAGAATTTTTCAGGTTTATTTTTTATCAAATTATTATTGGCTTTTTTTATAATACTTATAGCTGCTCGTTCAATACCTATGCTATATTTATTTCTTCCTGTCCATTTTCCCCAATATTTTTCAATTTCAATAGGTATGTGTGGTAGCAACATATTTATTATTTCTTCATCATTTTTTATTATAATATCAGACTCTTCATCAACGAATTCTTCTTCATATCTATATAATCTTCTGTTTTTATTACTTATATTATATTCTATCCAAAATTTTATTAGTCTAATTGCTCTCATTTCATTAGTTTTAAATAAAGATTTAAAATCAATGTAGTCCTCACTTAATTCAGGATATTTCTCATATATTTTTAAACGTAACTCAAATATTTCATCTATATCTGCACCGACATCAAAACTGAAGCATCTATATATTTTTTTATCGATTTCTTCATTTTTAAATAAGTGTCGCTCTATAAATTTAGCAATTTCAATATCATATTTATTTTGTATACTACGTAAAAGCGAAATACATAATTCTATTTTAGTATCATCTACAATCCATTTATCTAAAATACCATTTTTCAATAATATTTTCACATATTGTATATTATATTGAATAACACTATTAATAATATGTTTACTATATATTTCATTATTATAAAACTCTAATATAAAATTTTCTATTTCACTATCTATTTCTTCTATTTGTCCAAGAACCTCAAAAAACACGTATTTAATATAAAATCTAATATTGTATGATTGCAAAAGTTCTTTACCAATTTTTATAAAATCTTTTGTATTTATATCATGTAGATCTTCTAAAAACATCTGTATTTGATACCTTCTTGATGGTGTTTGTTGCTCAATATCTCCTATAATTTCTTCTATACTCTTATTTTCTTGATACATATTAATCATTTCAATTTCTATAAAATAATCATATATTCTTTGATGAGTAAAGGATACATTTTGATTTTCGATAAATAAAAATCCATTAGAAGAAAGATATTTTAATGCATTTTCATCAACATTTAAAATCTTTCTCATTACATTTATTCTTGACATACTAAACATTTTCTTCACTATTTCATTTTTACAGTTTTTGATTAAAACACTATCTATCCTAACATCATTTGACTTATCTAATAATTGGTTCCACCATTCCTCTATTAATTTATTCGTAGTAAAGCAATTGTCATATATTTTGTTCTTATCTAAATGACACCATATATACAAATTGCTTGGAATTTGAAGCAACTCATTTAACTTTTTACTATTATTTTCATATTGTTCTCCAACTATATTTTTAACAATCTCTTCAGAGAATTTTTCAACTTCTATTTTATTCCACTTATTTTTCTCATCATTTAGCATTGATTTTATATTATTATCATATTTTAAATCATATGATCTACATACTAGAATAATTGATATTTTATTTTCTCTTTTTGAATTTATTCTTTCCACTTCTTCTATCATTTGCTTACAAACAAATATAGAATCAATTGAGTTTGCTTGTGTCCACCTCAAAGCATCTAATTGATCTAATATAATAACAGCTTTTCGTTCCTTTGAAATACTGTCTAAGCAATAACTTATAGAAGCTGGTAATCCTAACTTTTTTCCCCATTCGTCGGTATTGTTTTCTGGTATTCTTTTATCAAGCTTTATTGCAATATATGGTATTTCATTATTTTTACAATTCTCTGCAATCAGGTGAACTATTCCGCTTTTTCCATATCCTGCTTTACCACTAATAATCGCTGATTCACCTTTATCAATTATTTCCTCACATATTTTATATTCATCTCTAGAAATCATCTCATTATTAATAGGTATGAAAAAAGAATCAAATTCTTCGTTTAATACTTGTATACGTGGAAGAATAGTTTCATCATACGCTAAATTACTTAATTTAATTTCTTTTTCATCTAGATATCTTTTTATTTTAACAAAGTCAATTGCTTTTCCCCATACATCTTTATTTATAATATAATCTAATAATACATTATATACTTTTTCCTGATTATCACTAAATAAATATTTTATATCTTTTAGAATGAAATTTTTTAAGTTTGCATCTGAAATTTGATGATATGATGTTCTATTTAAATAATCTAAAGATTTTATTAAATCAACATCTTTTTTTATATCTAACTTCATTTCTTGGCAATACTTTAAGTAAAAATCTTTCATTTCATCATTAGCTTTTAAAACCTGATTCTCATAAAAATCTTTTGCATCTCCCGATGACGTACGTGCTAAATTTATAATATCCTCTAGTAGGATAAAAGATATGGGAGAAACAATACTTACATAATTATTAATATCTCTATCGAGCTGAAATTTCCATGTATTAAAAATATTATATTTTTTTATGGCTCCTATTGTCCAATTGTCTTTATTTATATTTCTTCCTTTGCACTGTTGTCCTTCTTTTGTTCCATCTTTATTAACAATCCATAAATCTATTCCTTTTTCGTCATCACCAGTTGGTTCAATAGTTACACTATATATCTCTTCTCCTATAACTCTTAAAAGTTGTGATATTGCATAATTGGTTTCATATTTATTTCCAGCTTTGTCGGTTCTTCCTCCTCCTTGATATGACATAAAAATCTCTCCTTTCTATTTGTCAAATTTTATCACATTTTATGTAAAAAGTCCATAAATGTATTGATATGACAAGCTTTGACATTTTCCGACACATTATTTCATATAAATTTTAATTATTTTTATGAATCCTCTTGCAATTTGTTATCATTAATTGTATAATTTACATTGTTAACAGATATATATTTTCTCCCACCCATAGGTATGCCTGAAAGGAGGTGAAAAAGGTAATGGCTGGGAGTATTGAAAAAAGAGGAAAAGATAGTTACAGATTAATATGTACAAATGGCTATGACTTAAATGGAAATATAATTAAGCATACCAAAACAATACACAGAACTAAAAAAGATGCTCAAATAGAACTTGCTAAATTTGTTGCTGATGTTCAAAATGGTCTTGTTATTGAAGGAAAATCTCTTAAATTCTCTGAATTTACAGAAATATGGAAAAGAGATTATGGTTCAAAAGAACTTGCACCTTCAACATATAAAAGATATTGTAGAATGTTAGAAACAAGAATTCTTCCCTACTTTGGACATTTCTATATTAACAAGATTAAACCTACAGATATTATGCAATTTTATGATTTACTTAGTAGAGATACACAGTTAGTTAGAAAGAAAAGCAACAATGGTAAGAAAACTCTAAAACCATTATCTGGTAAAACAATATTAGAGCATCACAGACTACTTCGTGCAATGCTACACAAAGCTATATATTGGCAATTAAT
>CAMFER010000054.1 GCA_945949485.1 uncultured Clostridium sp.
TAAATTTTTTAGGGCTAATGTTTAAAAGATTTTGGGACATTTTCAAAAATCATTGGCATAAGTTTTATTTATTTATTAAAAAAAGAACCCACAAAATATTCTGGGTTCTTTTTTAGCTATGTAAGAAATTTCTTTTTTTCACCTTTTAATTCTTCTTCCGAAGTATCTTCTTCCAAAAGTTGAACTTTAACCTTCTTTCCTTTTTTAGCACTTTGCATAATTGTCTCCATTATAAAATCTTCTAAAGATTTTGTATAATATTTAGAGATCACATCTTCATAAGTTTCTTCAAATATTTCCTTTATATCTTTAAAAACAACTGAAGAATTATAATTAGAAAGTACTTCTTTTGTGATAGATTCAAGTTTTTTGTTATCAATATCTTTCATAACTACATAAATAACATTTGAAAGAATATCTAAAAAAATCTCTTCTTTGACTCTTTTTCTAAATTCTTCCCAAACTTCAGGAGAATCTATCATTTCTTTTTCAAGTTTAGTTATATCTCCTGGCGCGATATATTCTAAAATCAAATCTTCACATATACCTTTTAATTTTTCTTCCAACCTATCAATTCTAGGTTCTATTGTAGAGATATAATTTTCCGCTTGTTCTTGAATCCGTTTTGAAATTTCTTCTAGCTTTTCTGATTCAATAGGAATCTGGACTAAAGCCTGTTCTTTGCTGTCTTTCATAATCAGCCCTCCTAATCTATCAATACATATATTATACTATCGTTTTATAATTATGTCAATTTTCTTGTTAATCTTATCTCTTTTGGTATTATAATATTTCCTTTAGGTTTATTTGTTCTATACAATAAGGTATTTAATCTTTTTATCATTTCCATTTCGATATCTTTATATATAAATATTTTGAAAAGAGTTTCTCTTATTTTATCAAAATTTGTTTCTTTTCTTATTATTAGGCTCATTTCTATTTTTTTATTCATAACATCACCCTAATTTAGAAATTTTATATTTTCATTTTATATTTACATGTGAAATTTTCTAACTATTGCTTCTTTAATATCTTTTGAACAAAAAACTAAACATATTATAAAATTTAATAAAGAAATTATTGTCGCTATAATACTTAAAGCATTATTATGTATTATTCTTTCAGTCATAAAAACAGCTGGCAGTGCACTAAACAAAACTATAATTAATTGATATATTGCATATCTTATATATCTTTTATAACTTACAATTGTTAAAATTAGCATTGTCAAATTTGAAATTATAATTATAATTGGAATTGCAATTTCTATAGACCACCCTCTAAACCCAATTCTGTAATCTATATATGCAGTAAGTAGAGAGATTGCTAAAGTCTGTATCAATACATGCCCAGCAATATTAGTATTTCTTTTTATAGAATACATAACTGTTACCCAAATATATATAATTCCACTATTAGCTAAAGCAGCCCATCCGTATTTGTGGACTTGTTAGTTCATTTATAATTAATAATATGATTGCAAGTATTATAGAGGAAATTAATAACCACTTTAATACCTTTCCACTTTTATTTGCATTTATTTTTTTAGGATATATCATCTAAAACACCATTACTTTCTATTTCTACATTTATTCCTTTTTCTTGTAAAAAATTATAAAATCTTTTCTCTATACTATTATCTTTTAAAATAGAAGTAAATGTAAAAACCATTTTATTTTCAAAAGTACAACTTGAACATTTTATTTTTTCAACAGGTTCTGGAGCTATTAACATCAAAAAATACTTTATATACTTTTTATATTTACCCAATATACCTATTCTTCCAATGTTAGAATATGTTATAGTAGTATATTTTCTTATCTCAATATAACTTAAACGAACTATTGGTTTTTTTAATATTAAAGGAATTGTTTTTACTATAAGATTAGTTCCTAATCTTACATTTGCAGACATTGTTTTCATAATCTCTTCTTCAGACAATTTTTCAGTAAAATCACTCTTTACAAAATCCAATATTTTTTCAAACGTATTTAAATTATCTTTTTTCACATTTGCTTCAACAGTTATATATGAAAAGAAATTTGACATTGTCTTAGAAGGAAAGTATTTCTTCAGATTAACTGGAATACACACCTTTATAGGTTTATTAGAATTACTATTAAGTTTTAATAAATTCTCTTGATAAATTGAATATATTAAAACAGCAGTTAAATATTGAGTAATTGTTGCATTATTTTTCTTAGTTTCTTCTTTTAATTTTTCTAAATCTATAATTTCATGAATTACACTTCTAGCAGCTAATGGAATTTTCTTTCCTTTTAGTATATATGCTTTTTTAGAAGATGCAATAGATTTAGCTTTTTTATCATAATTTTTCATATAACTATCTTCAGTAGTATATTCTTCCATCTTTCTGATTTTTCTTTCATCATCGTTTAAAATTTCTGGATGCATTAATTCTAAATAAGTATATATAAGTTCTCTAAAAAATACATTACCACTATTTCCATCTGTTAATGAGTGAAAAATATCTATATTTATCTTATTTTTAAAATATGTTACCTTAAATAAATAATCATTATTTTTTCTTGGATCTATATATGTACAAGGATAATCTTTTTCTTCCTCTACCTTAGTTTCTTTATTATTATACTCAAAATAATACCAAAAAAATCCTGTTTTCATTTTTACCTTAAATGATTTATATCTATCTAATGTTTGATCTAAAGCTTCTTTTAATTTGTCTGCATCAATATTCTCTTCTAATACGGCTGATAAACGGAAAACTGTACTATATCTTTTTCCAGCAGATATCGGAAAAATTTTTGCTGAATTATCTAATCTTCTCCAATAATTATTCTCTTCTTTTTTTAATCTCATTGCATTCCCTTTCTAATTATTTATAAGATATATGATATCATTATATCCCTCTTGAATAAGAGCCTCATCGCTATTTTTTTCTATCATCCAAATATGCCCTGCTCCATCATATTCTTTAACACTAATATTAGTTCCCTGATTTTTTGCTCTATCTACCAAAACATCAACGTCAGGATTTAAAATATCTTTTGTTCCTGTTAAAATAGTCACATTTTCTAACTTAGATAAATCTCCATCAATAGGATTCACTAAATAATTATCCATCCCAACTTCTCCAGCATAAGCGATACCAGCCAATTTCAACGTTTCTTTATTTAATTCTTTATCAACTTTTTGAACTTCATCAATCTCTGGATTATTCATCCTTACATCTAACCATGGAGATATTAATATAGTTTTACTTGGCATATCAATATCTTCAGCTCCTATTCTTTCCATCAAAGCTAACGTAATTCCTCCACCTGCTGAATCTCCCATAACAATTAAATCATTACCATCAACTTTATCTATTATTTCTTTATATAAAGGTGTTACCATATTAAAAACATCTTTATATGTATATTTAGGAGTAAGTGGATAATCTGGTAATATTACAGTTGACCCGTGTATCATCTACAATCTTTTCAATGAATTCCCAATGTTCCTCTGTTGCTTCAGCAACATAAGCTCCCCCATGAAAATATAGTATTGTTTTACTATTATTTACTTTATTCTTAGGAGATACAATAAAAACATTTCTTCCTATAAATCTTTCTACTCTTAAATTACAACTATTTTCTACGCTTTGTGGTACTTTAGTTTCTATATCAGCTATCATAAAATATACTAAAACTAATGTACTTATTCCTATAATTATCAACAACAATCCCATAATTGCCCTAAAAATATTTTTCTTCATTTTATCACTTAACTTTCTCATTCATCTAATTAATTAATTTATTTATTAATTTATTTATCAATTTATTTATTTCTGTTTTTTACTATAATATTTTATTTTTTCTTTTCTCCAAATTCTATTTCTTTAGTTTATTCTAAATTATTCTAGCATATTGTATGAATTGAGACAATAGTTCCAGCAATTATTTGTTTCATACATTTTGTCTAAATATGTCGAAAAACAGAAGACTTCTCTCCTACATCTTCTGTTTCTTATTTTTTTCTTAAGTGCTCTTTATCATTAAGCATATTCTTTTCCTATCTAAAAGTATTAAATATTTTTTTGCTATCCTTCAAAGTTTTAAAATTAGAATGTGATTTTTTTAAATATATTGTATGTATTTTTATTTCTTCTATTAAAATTTTATTATCAACAATAAAATTCAAAACATTTTGCTCATATTCAAACCTTTCACCTTTTATCATAATAAGTTCTTTTAAATACTTAATCGGTATTCCTCTTAAACCTGTTTGAGTATCCTTAATATATACTCCTTTTTTATTCTTAAAAATATATGAACTTATTTTATTTCCTATTTTACTTCTGATTGGTACTTGTTTCTCTCTAAAATCCCTACTTCCTAACAATACACTTTCTATTTTATTTCTTTTATTTTCATTTAATTTCTTTGCTATTTTTTCAACATCTTCGACTAAATGCTGTCCATCGGAATCCATAGTAATTACTCCATCTACCTTAATTTCTTTTTCTATCACATATTTAAAAGCTTTTTTTAATGAATATCCTTTTCCTTTATTCTCTTTATTTTTTAATAAAATAACATTATCTTTTATTTCATTAAAATATTTTAAACTGTTTACTTTCGACCCATCATTAACTACAATTATAAATTTAAATTTATCAACAAGATTTTTTACGACTTCTACCATTCTTATATCTGGGTTATATGCAGGTATTACAATAATAAAATTATTCAACTTTTATCTCCTTTTTTCATAAATTTATCAAATTTATTTTTTTATTTCAAGTTTTTTATTAAAACTTAATCTTTAAATATTTTATCAACATAAATAATACTTTTTAATAAAAAAATTGAGACAAGTGGTTTATATTTCCACTGTCTCAACCAAATAATCCACGTTTTTTTATTGGTGGTTGTTCATTCATTGTTTTAGCTAATTGAGTTAATAGTTCTCTTTGTTCTTTTGATAATCTTTTTGGTGTTTGAACAGTTACTGTAAAAACAAAATCTCCTACATTACTTGAATTAATTGGTTTAAATCCTTTGTTTTTGATAGTAAATTTCGTTCCAGTTTGTGTTCCATCTGGTATTCTAAAAGTCTCTTTACTTCCATCAACCATTGGAATTTCTAAATCTGCTCCTAATGTTGCTTGTGTGATTGTTATAGGCACTTCACACATAACATTGTTTCCATTTCTAGAAAAAATACTATGTCTTTTAATTTTTACTGTAATATATAAATCTCCTTTTGGTCCGCCTTTTTCACCAGGTTCTCCTTCTCCTCTTAATACCACAGTTTGATTATCAGCTATCCCTGCTGGTATTTTTACTTTTATTTTAGGTTGTTTTCTGACAGTTCCTTTTCCTTTACATGTTTCACATGGTTCTTTAATTACTTCTCCAGTTCCATGACATGCTGAACATGTTCTTCTTGTTTGCATTTGTCCTAAAATTGTATTTTGTACTGCTGTTACTTGACCTGTACCATTGCACACACTACATTTTACTGGTGATGTTCCTGGTTTAGCTCCAGTTCCATGACAAGTATCGCAAGTTTCATTCCTTGTTACTGTTATTTCTTTTTCAACACCTAAAAAAGATTGTTCAAAAGTTATTTCCATTCTAAGATTTAAGTCTGCACCTTTTCGTGGTCCATTTTGTCTTCTTGAAGAGGTCCTTCCTCCAAATCCACCACCAAAGAATGATGAAAATATATCTCCTAAATCTCCAAAGTCACCAAAGTCTGAAGTTGTATATGAATAATATCCACCTTGACCAAATGGTCCTTGACCTCCACCAAATCCTTGTGGTCCATTGTGTCCGAATTGATCATACATTCTTCTTTTTTGTGGATCTGATAGATTTTCATATGCTTCATTTACTTCTTTAAATTTTATTTCTGCTTCTTTTTTATTATTAGGATTCGCATCAGGATGATATTTTTTTGCAAGTTTACGATATGCTTTTTTTAGTTCTTCTTGTGTTGCATTTTTATCTACTCCCAAAACTTCATAATAATCTCTTTTTGCTGCCATTTTATTTCCTCCTTATAGATAACATAAGAATATAGGACACTCTTTTTTTCTTTTTATATTATCAAAGAGTGTCCATCTCTTTCTATATAGAAAGATTTTTAGGCTTAAATTTTGCCTTTAACTTAGTTTCTATTTATTGTCATCTTCTACTTTATAGTCTGCATCATATACATTTCCATCATTTCCTGTTGTATTATCATTAGCTCCTGCTTGTGCTGTTGCATTTGGATCTACACCTTGTGCTCCTGCATTTGGATTTGCATTTTTATATAATTGTTCAGACATATCATAGAATACTTTAGTTAATTTTTCTGTTGCTTCTTTTATTTTTGCAGTGTCGCTTGTCTCTAAAGCTTTTTTAGTATTGTCTATCTCTGTTTCTACTTTAGCTTTTTCTTCTCCACTTATTTTGTCACCTAAATCTTTTAATGTTTTTTCACTATTATATATTAAGCTTTCTGCATTATTTTTAACTTCTATTTCTTCTTTTTTCTTCTTATCTTCTTCAGCATGTGCTTCTGCATCTTTTACAGCTTTATCAATATCTTCATCTGTTAAATTTGTAGAAGCTGTTATTGAAACATTTTGTTCATTTCCTGTAGCCATATCCTTTGCTGATACATGAACTATACCATTAGCATCTATATCGAATGTTACCTCAATTTGAGGAACTCCTCTTGGTGCTGCTGGAATTCCTGTTAATTGGAATCTTCCTAATGTTTTAT
>CAMFER010000055.1 GCA_945949485.1 uncultured Clostridium sp.
TTTATTTATTTTTATTTATTATTTTTATTTTTTTTATTATTTATTTTTAATTTATTTTATTTTTTTATTTTATTTATTATTTATTTATTTTTATTTATTATTTTTATTTTTTTTATTATTTATTTTTAATTTATAAAAAATAGAGGTTAAAAATGATATCTCATATTAACCTCCTTGTATATTTTTTCTAATCTAATTTATGATATTCCATATATAACTTTCTTGCAGTATCTGGACAATCAACCCCTGCATCATTAGAATTCTTCACTGGGGCAAATTCTTCCTCTCTTTTAACTCTTAATACTGCCATATCATCAACTTCTCCAAAAGCATCAAATAGGAAAGCTTCAAATTTATATGCATTTGGTGAATCTGGTTTAACTACATTTCCATTTTCGTCTAAGTAACTAGCTTTCTTAAAAGCAACATGATATGGTAGTGCTGTAGAGCCCATTCTTTCAATAGCATCTACACTAAATAAATTACATAAAATATGAGATTCTCCGTATAATAATTCTCCATTTTCATCTGTTGCTTCAGCCATTTCATCTGTTATTTCAGAATATTCTATTACACTAGGTCTACCATTTTTCTTACAAAATACTCCTACTTTTTCATGTGGGTTTACTTTTACAACTGATTTACAAGCAACTGTTACACCTTTATCTATTGCTATTCCCATAAGTACAGGATCTACCATTTTCACTAAACAATTATCAACTCCGCCTATAAAGGCCCATTCAATTCCCATTTGTTTCATTTTTTCAATCATTTTATTTTTTAATAATGATTCATAAATTCCACCATGGCCATCTGCAGCTTGTTTTATTAGTCCTTCTTCTGACAATAATATTTTTCCTTCTGTATCTAACATTGGTAATTCACCTTGTACAAAAAAGAAAATATTTTTATTTTTTTGATATCCGAAAAATTTATTTTTTTCAAAAAATTCTACTGTTTCTTTATTATTCTCTTTACTTGTCATTATAAACCAAGGAATAACTACATCGTATTTTTTTCCTTCTTCTTTTAAATTATCACATAGTAATTCAAATAAGGATTTATGAGAATCTAATCCTATATCGTATGTTCCTTTTGGTCCATCATGTCCGAAGTCTTGTTCCTTGTCCTCCAGCCATAGTAACCGCTGCTAATTTTCCTTCTTTTATGGCTTTTTTTCCTATATTCTCATAATATTTATATTTTTCATTTAATTTATATTTATCTAAATAATTAATAGGTGTTATTACATTCTCAGAATCATTTTCTACTTTTTTTGTTTTTTCATATAAACTTTTTACTAAATCAAAATCTATATTTTCAATTTCATCTAATAATTCTTTTTTGTGATGTTCATCTAATTTATCATAATGATTTAAAAGATGTTCTTGATTATATTTCTTTAGTAGTGCTTTTATTTCTTCGACTCTTGTATCCATATATTTCATCCTTTCACGTTATCTGTTATATAAGTATAGTATATATATATACTATTTTTTGAAAAATATCAAGTTTTTATACATTTGTTATTCTTTTTTCTCCAGAAGTACTTAATATTTTAGAATAATTATTTATTATATTTCCACTTCTAACAGTATTTTCATCAATTTCATAACAATCTATTATTTTTATTTTTTCATTTTCTTTAGTCCATTTTTCTATATTTTCATTTATATTTTTTATATAATTTTCTTTTCCCTTTATAAATATTACAGTTTCTTGTTTGTTTTGTGAATATTCTTTGATTTCTTTGAATTTATTTAAATCATCTTGTTTCCAGTTTAAATTTAATATTTTTTTCTTTTTTTCTTCACTTAAATTTACTTTTGAAACTAACTTTTCTATTGTATCTTCTAAATTATTTTCTGTTAATATTATTACTTTATTGTTTTTTTCTAGATTTTTTTCTATGTATGGTAAACTTATCATTTCAAAATGATAATCACTTGCAAAAATTGCACATGTTTTTTCTTTCGTTAAATCTGTTTTATTCATAAAATCCGTCCTTTCAAAAAATCTTTAAATCATACGGAACTGCTGTTTTTGTTTACTGGTAAATTTTACCATTTATTTTGTTCTATGTCAATATAATTTAGATAAAACTCATCGACTTTTTTCGCATAAAGTATATTTTTTTCAGAATTGGTAATAATTAAATTAAAAGAATTTTTTTCTAAAAAAGTTTATTGGAGGTAATTTATGAAAAAAATATTAAAAATGTTTAGTAACCGCAAATTTAAAATGATTTTAATTTTAACTTTTCTTTTATTTATATATACTACTATTTGTGCATATTCATATGCTAAAAATATTTCTTCTGACATATCAGACAGTATCTTTAGACTTCATGTTATAGCAAATAGTGATAGTACAGAAGACCAAGATTTAAAATATATAGTAAGAGATAAATTATTAGAATATATGAACAATATTTGTTCTGATTGTTCTTCTAAAGAAGAAGCAATAAAAATTGTTGAAGAAAACAAAGAAAACTTTAAGCAAATAGCTATTAATACTATCCGTGAAAATGGTTATTCATATGATGTAAATATTAATATTGGAAACTTTGAATTTCCAACAAAAACTTATGGAGATATTTCTCTTCCTGCAGGTTTCTACGATGCTTTAAGAGTAGAAATTGGAGAAGCTAAAGGACAAAATTGGTGGTGTGTAATGTTTCCTCCTTTGTGCTTTGTAGATATATCTTCTGGAGTTGTCCCTGAAGAGTCCAAAGAACAGTTAGAAACAACTCTCTCAGATGAGGAATTTACCCTAATTTCAGATAATTCTGATAGTCAAATTCAATTTAAATTTAAACTATTAGAATTCTTCACAAATTCTGGGCTATTAACTGCAAAAAAATAGTTGCATTACTCGTTTTTTTGTGTTATATTCTATATGTAAATAGAGTGTTATTTTATACACTCTATTTTCTATTGAATAGACTTTTTACATATTATAAATTTTTAAAATATATTGGGGGTAATATAGATGGAAAAATTAGTAGTTACAGGCCCTACTTCATTAAGAGGTGAAGTAGTAATAAGTGGTGCAAAAAATGCTGCTGTAGCAATTTTACCTGCAACACTTTTAATTGATGGGATTTGTACTATAGATAATCTACCAAATATTAGTGATATAAAAATATCATGTCAAATATTAGAAAAATTAGGTGCAAAAATCACATGGAATAATAAAAATAGTATTACTATAGATACTAGAAATATAACAACAACAAAAGCACCTCTAGATTTAACTAGTAAATTTAGAGCTTCATATTACATAATTGGAGCAATGCTTAGTAGAAAAGGGGAAATAGAAGTTGGAATGCCTGGTGGATGCAAACTTGGGGCTAGACCAATTGATCAACATATTAAAGGTTTTGAACTTTTAGGAGCAACAGTTACAGTAGAAAAAGGAAAAATATATGCTAAAGCTGATGAACTTAATGGTTGTTCAGTATATATGGATATTGTTTCTGTTGGTGCAACAATAAATGTTATGCTTTCTGCTGTTTTAGCAAAAGGTACAACTATTATTGAAAATGCTGCAAAGGAACCTCATATTGTTGACGTTGCAAACTTTTTAAATACAATGGGAGCAGATATTAGAGGTGCTGGAACTGATGTAATTAAAGTTCGTGGTGTGAAAAAATTACATGGAAATGCAACATACTCAGTAGTTCCAGATCAAATTGAAGCAGGAACTTTTATGTTAGCAGCTGTTGCAACAAAAGGTGATATAACTTTAAAAAATTGTATAACAAAACACTTGGATTCAATAACTGCTAAAATCTTAGAAGTTGGCGGACATGTAGAAGATTATGGAGATAGTATAAGAGTTTGGTGTGATAAGAGACCTAATAAAGCTTCTGTAAAAACATTACCATATCCTGGATTCCCAACAGACTTGCAACCTCAAATGGGTGTAGTTCTTTCTTTGGCTAATGGTACTAGTATAATAAATGAAAGTATATGGGAATCAAGATTTCAATATACTGAAGAATTAAATAAAATGGGAGCTAAAATAACTCCTCAAGGTAAAACTGCAGTATTTGAAGGTGTAGAAAAACTTTATGGAGCTCCTGTATACTCAACAGATTTAAGAGCTGGTGCTGCATTAGTTATAGCTGGCACTGTAGCTGAAGGTGAAACTGATATATATAATATTGAACATATTGACCGTGGTTATGAAAATATAGAAGAAAAATTCAGAAATTTAGGAGCAAATATCAAAAGAGTAACAGAATAATAAACAAAGGAATGAAATCAGATGTTTAATTTTTGTAGTTTATATAGCGGAAGTAGTGGAAATAGTCTTTTTGTTGAATCAAAAAATACAAAACTACTAGTAGACGCTGGAGTTAGTAGTAAAAAAATAGAATCTGCATTAACTGATATAAATATTGATCCATCGTCGTTAGATGGAATCTTAATAACACATGAACATACAGATCATGTTCAAGGTTTAGGAACTTTTTCAAAAAAATTTGATTTACCTGTTTTCGTAAATCAAGAAACTTTAGATGCAATGCCAAAACAAAGAGATAAATTATCAGAAAAAAATATCAAAACATTTAAGGTAAATGAAAAATTCTCTATAGGAGATTTGGAAATAAAACCTTTCTCAATCCCTCATGATGCTGCAAATCCTTGCGGGTTCTCAATTTTGAAAGATAACAAAAAAATAAGTATAGCAACCGATATAGGCCATATGAATAACTCAATTATAAAAAACTTAGAGGAAAGTCTATTTGTTTTATTAGAAGCAAATTATGACCCTGAAGTTTTACGATGTTCTTCTTATCCGTTCAGATTAAAATCAAGAATTGCTGGACCTACTCGGACATCTTTCAAATGAAATGGCAGGAAAAACAATATCTTACTTATTAAAGTCAGGTTTAAAGACTGCTATGTTAGGACATTTAAGTAAAGAAAGTAATTTTCCAGAATTAGCATATCAAACAGTTTTGGATGAATTAATTTCAAATAATTTTGATGAAAAATCTTTACTGCTTAATGTAGCTTCAAGAGATAATCATAGTAAAGTAATAGAAATTTAAGATACTTCCCAATTTTTATAAATTGGGATTTATATTTAATTTAAGGAGTATATATAATGTTAAATATAGAAATAATTTGTGTTGGAAAAATAAAAGAGCGTTTTTTTAAAGATGCAATAGATGAATATTCTAAACGTCTTTCAAAATATTGCAAACTTAATATAATAGAATTATCAGACGAAAAAATTCCTGATAAATTGAATTCATCACTAGAGCTTTCAATAAAAGAAAAAGAATGTAATAATATTTTAAATCATATAAAAAAAGATTCTTATGTAATAGCTTTAGACTTAAGAGGTAAAGAATTAAATTCAGAAGAACTTTCAAAAAAAATTGAAGATATTTCTATGGAATCTAGTAATATAACATTTATAATTGGAGGCTCTTTAGGATTAACTAATTCTGTCTTAGAAAAAGCAAATTTAAAATTATGTTTTTCAAAAATGACTTTTCCTCATCAATTAATTAGAATATTTCTTTTAGAACAAATATTTAGAGCTTTTAAAATCTCTAATGGAGAAACTTATCATAGATAGACTTTTAACTAGAATTGTTTTATTTTTCTGAAATAATTCTAGTTAATTTTTTTATTAAAATTTTAATTATCATTTCTCTTGTTATAAAAAATATTGCAATAAAAATTATTAATCTGAAAATATTTATCAAATCCTTTCTTCTTTTGTAATTATATTTTCTCTAGCTATTGTTGTCAATATGCTATTTATGACAACATTCGACATATTGCAACACTTGTAACCATCCCAACGAAATCTGCAATTAATGCTGCAACTAATACATATCTTGTTTTCTTTACTTTAATACAACTTGTATAAACTGCAATTGTATATATTGTTGTTTCTGTTGACCCCATTATTGTTGAAGCCACTGTTCCTAAAAAAGTATCAACTCCATAATTTTTCATAATATCTGTAGCTACTGCAATTGATGCACTTCCGTGAAATTGGTCTTAATATCGCAAGTGGCATAATCTCACTTGGGAAATGTAAGATATTTAATAACGGAGTTACAATATTAATTATTATATCAATTATTCCTGATGCTCTTAATGCTCCTATTGCAATAAATAAGCCAACCAATGTAGGAACTAATCCAATTGTTATATCTATAGCCTCTTTTGCTCCATCAATAAAATCATCAAACACCGTATTTTTAGATTTAAAAGAATAGAAAACAAATATTAAGATTATAAAAGGAATAGCTACATTAGAAAGATAATTTATTAGATTCATTTTTGTTTCTCCTCGTATAATATGTTTATAAGGTTTATTTAATATGAATTTTATAAACAT
>CAMFER010000056.1 GCA_945949485.1 uncultured Clostridium sp.
AGTAGCGACAAAGATTATAACAATAGAAAAATAAGTGTGCGAGAAATTACAAGTTGTTGATTAGATTAGTTTGAAACATAACTAATCTATATTTTTTTGCATAGAAATCTTACGAAAAATGTAAGATACATATTAACAAAAATATGGTATAATGCTGTTGGAGGTTATGAAAATGCAAAAAATACTAATAATTGAAGATGATGAAAAGTTGCGATGCGAATTAGAAACATTTTTAAATAAAAATGGATTTGTAGCAACAAGTCTAAAAAAGTTTGATAATGCAGTAGAAGATATACTAAAGATACAAGCAGATTTATTATTATTAGATATAAATTTACCATATACAGATGGAGAATTTATCTGCAAAGAAATAAGAAAAACATCTAATGTGCCTATTATAATGGTAACTAGCAGAGATAGCGAAATGGATGAATTACTTTCATTAAATTATGGTGCGGATCAATATGTAACAAAGCCATATAACATTCAAATACTTCTTGCAAAAATTGTTGGACTATTAAAAAGAAATCAAAATGCAGGAAATAATCCAGATAAAATAGACTGTGGAGAGTTTGTATTAAATACAGCAGGGAGAATTATAGAAAAAGAAGATAATAAGGTTGAACTAACTAAAAACGAATATAAAATATTAGAATATTTAGTTATACACCGACAACAAGTAATATCTCGAGATGAAATAATGGACTATTTATGGGAAAGTGAAGAATTTGTTGATGATAATACATTGAATGTTAATATTAAAAGATTAAGAATGAAACTTGAAGAATTAGGACTTACAGACCAAATTGAAACAAGAAGGGGACAGGGGTATCTATTAAAATGAAATTTAGAGATTTTATAAAGGAAAAGATATTATTGATTTTTTTAGTATTATTTGTAATAGTAAGTTCAGAAATATTATTATTGCCTTATACACAAATTGGAATATTTACTAGGCTTTATATTGCAATATGTCCAATTATAATAATTGGTATTGCTATTGCTGTGGAATATAGAAAAAAGAAAGTTTTTTATAATGAATTTAAAAATAATTTAGATGAATTAGAAGATAAATATTTAATATCAGAAATAATAAATACTCCAGATTTTATAGAGGGAAAAATTTTAAAAAAGTCTATGCAAGAAACTGGAAAATCAATGTTAGAAAATGTAAATTTATATAAAAGATTACAAGAAGATTATAAAGAATATATAGAATTATGGATTCACGAAATAAAAATACCAATTGCTACATCTAAATTGATTATTGAAAATAATAAAAATGAGATAACTAAAAGCATTGATGAAGAACTAGACGAAATAGAAAATTATACAGAACAAGCATTGTTTTATGCTAGAAGTAATACTGCTAACAAAGACTATGTTGTTACAAAATCAAATTTGCAAGAAATAGTAAATGGAGCAATTTTGAAAAATAAAAGTGCATTACTTTCAAGTAAGACAAGTATAGAATTACACGATTTGGAACGAGAAGTATATACAGATAGCAAATGGGCAGTTTTTATAATAAATCAGATTATACAAAATGCAATTAAGTATTCAAAAATTAAAGATAGAAAGATAGAAATATATGCTATTTCAAAAAGAGAAAATGTTGTTTTATATATAAAAGATAATGGAATTGGAATAAAAAAAGGAGAAATAACAAGAGTTTTTGAAAAAGGGTTTACAGGAGAAAATGGGAGAACAATAAACAAGAAATCTACTGGTATTGGGTTATATCTATGTAAGAAATTATGCAACAAATTAGGATTAGGAATAGAATTAAATTCAGAAAAAGATATAGGAACAGAAGTAAGAATTATATTCCCTAAAAGTAGTTTTATGAATTTGTAAGTCCATATTAGTTATGGGCTTATTTTTATAAATGAGAAATCTTACAAAAAATGTAATGTTATTGTAAGATAAATCGATGGCAACTATTTTAAAATGAATTTATAATGTAGATATACAAAGAATTGAAAGGAGTTTTTTAGATGGAAAATGTATTAGAGGTTAAAAACATAGAAAAATACTATGGAAACAAATCTAATTTAACAAAAGCAATAGACAATATTAGCTTTAATGTAAAAAATGGAGAGTTTGTAGGAATTATGGGAGCAAGTGGCTCTGGTAAAACTACACTTTTGAATTGTGTATCTACTATTGATAGAGTAACAGCAGGACATATCATTATAAACGGAGAAGATATTACAAAGCTTAAAGGAAATAAATTAAACAAATTTAGGAGAGAGGAACTAGGCTTTATATTCCAAGACTTTAATTTATTAGATACATTAACAATTTATGAAAATATAGCTTTAGCATTGACAATTCAAAAAGTAAATGCAACAGAAATTAATAATAGAGTTCACGATATGGCTAAAAAATTAGATATTTTAGGTATATTAAATAAATACCCATATCAAGTATCTGGAGGGCAAAAACAAAGATGTGCAGCTGCAAGAGCAATAATAACAAATCCTAAAATAGTATTAGCAGACGAGCCAACAGGTGCATTAGATAGTAAATCAGCAAAACAATTATTGATGACATTTGATTACTTACATCAAAAATTAAATGCAACTATTTTAATGGTAACACACGATGCTTTTACAGCAAGTTATGCAGATAGAATTATATTTATAAAAGACGGAAAAATCTTTAATGAATTAGTTAAAGGAAATGATACAAGAAAACAATTCTTTGAGAAGATAATTGAGGTGCAAACACTTCTTGGAGGTGATTTGAACGATGTTATTTAAGTTATCAATTAAAAATATGAAAAAGAGCTTTAAGGATTATGCGATATATTTTTTAACATTAGTGTTAGGAGTTGCAATATTCTATATGTTCAACTCATTAGATAGTCAAGAAGCAATGTTACAAGTATCTAATTCAACAAGGGACATCATCAAACTTATGATAAGTATGTTAGGATATGTATCGGTATTTGTAGCAGTAGTATTAGGATTGCTTATCGTATATGCAAATAATTTCTTAATTAACCGAAGGAAAAAAGAATTTGGTATATATATGACACTTGGAATGGGAAAGAGGCAAATATCTAAAATTATAATACTAGAAACAATATTTGTAGGTATTATTTCACTTATAGTTGGACTTGTTATAGGAATATTTGCATCACAATTTATGTCTGTATTAGTAGCAAAAATGTTTGAAGCAGATATGAGTAATTTTCAATTCGTCTTTTCAAAAACAGCTTGTATAAAGACTTGTGTATATTTTGCAGTTATGTATATAGCAGTTATGTTCTTTAATACAATGACAGTTTCAAGATATAAATTGATAAATCTATTGAATGCTACAAAGAAAAATGAAAAAGTAAAAATAAAAAATCCTATTATTTCTATAATTGTATTTATTGGAGCAAGTTGCTTGTTAGGATATGCTTATTGGAAAGTGACAGGAGATGTTCACTCATTAATTACAGCAGATAAATTATTACCACCAATATTAATGGGAATTATTGGAACAATCTTGGTATTTTGGTCTTTATCTGGTTTTATATTAAGAGTAGTACAATCGATAAAAAATATCTATTTAAAAGGAACAAATATGTTTGTATTAAGACAAATCAACAGCAAAATCAATACAACAGTTATAAGTATGAGTGTTATTTGCTTAATGTTGTTTATGACAATTTCAATACTATCATCTAGTTTATCATTGAGAAATACAATGCAAAGAGAATTAGTAGAAATGACGCCAGTAGATTTGAATTTATATAAAACTGCAAACTTACCAGAAAGCTATATGAAATATGGAAAAGAAGTTAGACCTACAAAAGAACAAATGGAAGATTCAAGAATACCAATTACAGAAACATTAAAAAATAATGGATTAGATATGAGCGTACTAAAAGACTTAATTGAAATACCTGTATATGCAACAAATAATTTAACATGGGAGACTTTTTGTGCGGATAAACTTGAAGAAATAAAAGCAGAATTTCCAATGCTTCGATATGATACATCCGAAATGATAGTAAAAGTATCAGACTATAATAAAATAGCAAAATTGTATGGAATTAATCAATATGAACTAAAGAATAATGAATATATTATGATTTGTAATTATGACAGTATGGAGGAATTGAGAAATAGAATTTTATCTGATGGAAGCACAATTACTATTGCAGGAAAAGAATATAAGTCAAAATATAATGAATGTAAAAGTGGTTTTATATCAATGTCAACAAGTCATACAAACACAGGAATTATATTAGTTCCAGATAATTGTGAATTGACAGAAAGCATGAAAAAGCAATATCTATTTGTTGCAAATTATAATGCAGATACTAAAGAGGGAAAGGAAGAAATAGAAAAAATATTTGTTGATGATAATTCTGAACTTTTACAAAATTTAGATAAAAATGGTTTGAATATTGACGGAACAACGAAAATAGCTCTTATGGAAGCAAGTGTAGGTCAAGCAACTATTGAAACAATTATTGACGGAACAACGAAAATAGCTCTTATAGAAGCAAGTGTAGGTCTAGCAACTATTGTAACATTTATAGCAATTTATTTAGGAATAATATTCTTGATTGCAAGTGCAGCTATTTTAGCATTAAAACAATTAACAGAAAGCTCAGATAATAAGCAAAGATATACAATTTTAAGAAAAATAGGTTGTGATGAAAAAATGATTAATAAAGCATTATTTAGACAAATTGGTATATTCTTTGGACTACCACTAATACTTGCAATTATTCATTCAATATTTGGAATACAATTTGCGATGACAGTGATGGAAGGATTAGCAAGTTCAGAAGATTTATTACCATCAATAGTTGCAACAGTAGTAATTATTGGAGCAATATATGGAGCATATTTTATAGCCACTTATCTTGGAAGTAAAAACATCATCAAAGAGGAGGAATAGTTATATGTTTATATTTAAAATTCCTAAAATGATATTTATTGGAATTATAATATTTATGGTAATATTAGCTATTTCAATAAAGATAGGTGTTACTTTACCAAAAGATGAAATATTAAATGTTTACGATAGTATTATTCAAACTTTTTCTTCGAAAGGACTTTCTAAAGATAAAGATTTAAAAGGAGAAAGAAATTTTGGAGTAGATGAATATGTAGGAACATATAAGGCTGAATATGATAATTATACAGGAACAGAAACTGTATTTGGAGGAACAGCATTACATAGAAAAAATGGAGATCATATAAAACTAACTATAAAAATAGAAAAACAAAGTGGGAATATCAATGTAATAAGTAAATTAGGAGAAAATGAATTATCACTAATAAGCGATGATGGAGAATATGAAGATACTATTTATATAGATGGAATGAATTACTATTTATCAATAAATTTAGATAATTTTAAAGGTAGTATTTATATTATTTCGGAATAGGAGAATTTAAAAATGGAAGATATAAAAGAAAAAATACCAATGATAATTGCAGTTATTATAGCAATAGCCATTTGTGGAATAGCATTTTATTTTATGGAATTTCATCAAGCAGTTTTATTATACTAAAATAGATAATACAAGAGTAGAAAAAATTTCTGCAAATGATGATATGAAATATCAATATACTTTAGATTGTTATAATGAAAATGGAAAGATAAAAGAATTAAAATTTAAAACTAGCAGAGAATTAAGAGAAGATGCTTATTTAAAATTAGAGGTAATGCTTGTAACGGGAGTTCATAGTTGGGAGGAAGTACAATATAATGAACTTCCAGACAAAGTAAAAGCAAATTATAAAGAGTAAAATTAGATGGATTATAAATTAAAATAATGCCACAGGAAGTCAGGTGGTTTGAATGAAAGTAATAAAAAAAATAATTTTTGTAGTAATATTAGTAGCAATAAGTATAAGCCTATTAGTGATAGGAAATGGCTATAATATGTATAAAGAGGCTTTAGAGCAAATGCCATTATCTAAAAAAGTAGCTAGTATAATAGAAAAAGAAAACTATGCTAAAATTGATGAAATACCACAAATATATAAAGATGCTGTAATATCTGTAGAAGATCATAGATTTTACAAACACAATGGAGTTGATATAATAGCAATTGGCAGAGCCTTTGTAAATGACATTAAAGCAATGGAATTTGTTGAGGGTGGAAGTACAATAACACAACAATTAGCGAAAAACATATACTTTACACAAGAAAAGAAAATTACTAGAAAAATAGCTGAAGTATTTATGGCTTTTGAAATAGAAAAAGAATATGATAAGGATCA
>CAMFER010000057.1 GCA_945949485.1 uncultured Clostridium sp.
TCAAAGTCTTATCTAACTAATTACCAATTAATAATAAAACTGTGGCAATATTCTTTTTATAGTAGTAAAACTACAAGGAGAAATAAGAGTCCACAGTGTTAACATAAATATTATATCACGAAAGTGATAATGATATAAAGTTTTAGGTTACTTTTAAAACCTAAATATATTATACAAGGAGATAGAACAAATGAAGAAAAAAGAAAACAGAGGTATAACATTAATAGCGTTAGTAATAACAATAATAGTGCTATTGATTTTAGCAGGAGTAAGTATAGCAACATTAACAGGACAAAATGGAATATTGACACAAGCAAATAATGCTAAAACACAAACAACACAAAGTAAAGCAGAAGAATTGGTAACACTAGCAATAGGAACGTTACAATCAGAAAATTTAGGAGACACAAGCAAGATAACACCAGAAGAAATAGCAAATCAAATAAATGAAGATAACAATAGAACAGATGTAGTAGCAGAAGGAACAAGTTTTCCAACTAATATTAATTTTGTAAACGATGGTGTGAAAGTAAAGGTTGATATTAATTTAACCGTTGGAGAAGCAGACAAGATGTATAGTGTGGATATAGATGAGTCAGAAATAGCTCCACAAGGATTATTTAATATAGAAACTTCAGATGGAAAAACAGCTTCAACAAATGAAGATAATTTACAGCTTAAAACAGCTAAAATAACTGGAATAAAAACAGAATATTGTAATTTCAAAAATAACTATGATTCTAATGATACATATTATTCAATAAATCATCCACAAATAACAGATACATTAATAATTCCATATCAAGTGGAAGTAGAAGGAGAAATTTATCAAGTTACAGAAGTTTCACTAGTTATGAAAACCGGAAGCCAAGATAATCAGGCCAAATCTCTTCCAGACGTTGAAAACATAATTTTTCCAAATACAGTGAAAAAAATAGATGGAGCTAAAGGATGGTTTCAGTCAACAGCGAAAGTGGAATCATTAGTTAAAGTTAAAAATGTCGTATTGCCTTTTTATCTAGAAGAAATTCCTGATTATTTATTTTTGGGATGTACTAATTTAGAAAAAATAGAAATACCTCCTCATGTAAAAACAATAGGTTGGAAAGCATTTGATGGATGTACATCTTTAGAAGAAATAACTATCCCAGAATCAGTAGAAACAATAACAAATACAGCATTAGGATATGGGGAACTTAAAAATGGAATTAAAATCATAAATATAGAAGGAAAGACAGAAGGAGAAATAACAGGAGAACCATGGGGAGCAACAGGAGCAACTATAAATTGGTTAGGAGAACAATAAAATTAATAAAGAGTCTGCATTAAAATGCAGGCTCTTAGAATATATGAAAGTGGAGAAAAAATTGAAAGATAAAGATTTAATAGATAAAATAGGAATGATATTTATAATTTTAATAGTCATAGTATTAAATATTTTTATAGGCTCAAATATAAAAGATACTATATGGATTATTCAAACGATAAGTGCCATTTTTACATTGATATATATAATAGTAAAAAAGATAAAAAAAGAAAAGAATATAGTAATTAAAGGGAAAATTGATATAGCAGTACTAGTATTTATGATATCTACAACAACCCCTTTACTATTCAAAACATATGCTTCGTTAAACGGAACAGTAAACTTTATTATAAAATATTGGTCTGTTTATGGAATATACATTTTAGCTAGAAATATCGTAAACAATAAGAAAAGAGAGAATTTATTAATAAATACATTTTTAATTTCTTCAATTATTCCAATAATATTTGGATATGATAAATTATTAAATTTAAACATATTCCAGCCACTATATGATTTAATTAACTCTATAAAAATAGATGATTATAGAATGATATCAACATTTGGATATGCTAATACATTTGCTGCATATTTGGGAGTTATGCTATCATTAGCTATTGCTATGTTTTTAAATTCTGATAAAAAACGATCTAAAGCAATTTATGGTATATATATATTGATTTCAAGTATAACTATAATACTTACACAATCAAAATTTGTAATAGCACTTTTAGGTTTAATAGCATTTATTTTTATATTAATTGGAATTAAGAAAAAAGTAATAACTAGAAAATATATAATCCTAGGTATTAGTTGCATAATTATCTTTTTCATATACTTCTTTATAGCAATTAATATATCTAAACCATTAGAAATAGATGAAGAAGAAAAGAACTGTGTAATTAGAGGAATTGATTCAAACACTGAATATGAGCTTAAATTTAATATTGATTCATTTTCAGAAAACCAAAACAATATTTTTGAGATTAGAATAGTTGAAATAACTAGATATTTGACAAGTGAGACTTTAGAAACTATTAGTTTTGGAAACATATCATCTGAAGATTTAAAAGTTAATATAACAACAGGAGAAGAAATTGACCATTTAGAAATAATATTTACTAATAAATATGGTCAACATCTTACAATAAATGATTTCTATATCAATGGAGAAAAATATATATTAGAATATAAGATAATACCAGATGAATTGGTTAGAATGTTTACTACATTTAATTTTAAAAATTCAAGTGTATGGCAAAGAGCTGATTACTGGATGGATGGCCTAGACATAATAAAAGAAAATTGGTTATTTGGAGCTGGAGGAAATGCTTGGAGAATGCTTTATGGAAGTGTTCAAGATTATTTATATTATGCTAAAGAAGCTCACTGCTATATTTTAGAAATATGGATGTCTTTTGGACTAATTGGAATATTAGCTTTTATTTGTATAATTGCAATAACAATAAAAAATATTGTTGCAACTTTAAAAGATGAAGAAAAATATAAAGAGAAAAAAACATATATATCAATAGTAGTAGGATTTATAATAATTTTATTACATAGTTTAATGGACTTTGATATGTCATTTCTTATCATGGAATTTTTATTCTTCATACTATTATCTTTGATTAATAAAGATGATAATATGATAGATAATAAATGGACAAAAATACTTGATGTAGCAATAGCAATTATATTCATTATTATTAGTGGCTTTAATCTTCTAGGACTAACAGCTGATTTATTAAATGAAGATAATCCGATATTAAGCAATAAAATTGCACCATGGATTTCAAAATATAAATATAATATCATAGTGTATAATGCAAATTATAAAATACAAAATGAAGATCAACTAAATAAGACAATAAGTTTTATAGATGAAGAACCTTATCAATATCAAAATACTGTAAATGAAATATTAGTAGATAATTTAATAAAACAAATAGATGAAAAAGGGTATGATACTAACAAAGAAAATATTGAATTCTTAATGGATTATTGGAGCAACACGAAGATAGAAAGACCATATGAAATTGGAACTGTAAGAGATAGAATGGGATTTATGAATGAATTACTAACAAAATTAAATGATGAGTATTTGAAAAATAAAGATGAAAGTATAAAGCAAAAGATGTTAGAAGTAATAGAGTTAGCAGAGAAAATTAAGGAAAATGATAAAATTATTTTGGATTATAGAAAGAACGGAGAAGGTAAAGGAATAAGCAAACTAATATATGAGTCATTTAATAATTCATATATAGAGATATTAAAGATTAAAAAACAAATTAATTAACATAATTTTAGATTTAAATTGACTTTTATATATAAAAATTATATAATAGTTAATATCGAATAAATAGAGAAAGTGGGAAAATACATGATTAATTTTAAAGAGCAGATAGCAAAATCAATAGAAAAAGTAATTAATGTATCATATTTAGAACTTATGCAATATATTGAGACACCTAAAGATATAAAAAATGGTGATTATGCATTTCCTTGTTTTAGACTTGCTAAAAACTTAAAAAAAGCTCCTCAAAAGATTGCAAATGATATTAAAGAAAAGATAGAAATTGATGATAAAGTAATTGAAAAAGTTGAAATAGCAGGAGGATATTTAAATTTCTATATAAATAAAGAATTAATGATAGAAGAAGTATTAAAGGAAATTGAAAATAAAGAAGAATACGGAAAGTCTGTAATAGGTAACGGTAAGAATATTGTTATTGACTATTCAGCCCCTAACATTGCAAAACCTTTTCATATAGGTCACTTGCGTTCAACAGTTATTGGTGGGGCTTTATATAACATATACAAATATTTGGGATACAATGTAACAGGTATTAATCATTTGGGCGATTATGGAACTCAATTTGGAAAACTTATCGAAGGATATAAATTATGGGGAAATGAATATAATATTGATGAAAATCCAATAGAAGAATTAACAAAGATCTACATAAGAATTAATAACCTTTGTAAAGAAGATGAAAATGTTTTAAATGCATGTAGAGATAATTTTAAAAAGCTAGAAGATAAAGACCCATATTGTGTGGAACTATGGGAAAAATTTAGAACAGTTAGCTTAAAAGAATTTCAAAAGGTTTATGATTTATTAGGTAGCAATTTTGATTCTTGGAATGGAGAGGCTTTCTATTCAGATAAAATGCAAGAGGTTATGGATATATTAGATAAAACTGGAAAGCTAGTGGAATCACAAGGAGCAAAGATAATAGATTTAGAAGAGGTGGGAATTTCTACACCTTGTATTATCCAGAAATCAAATGGTTCAACAACATATGCAACAAGAGATTTAGCAGCAATACTATATCGTGCTAGAAATTATGATTTTGATAAAGCTTTATATGTTGTTTCATATGAACAAAATTTGCATTTTAGACAAATATTTGAAGTTGCTAAATTATTAGGAATAGATAAAAAATATACAGATGGATTGAAACATGTTCAATTTGGTATGGTATCTTTGCCATCAGGAAAAATGTCTACAAGAGAAGGAAATATTGTAAAATTAGAAGAGTTACTAAATGAATCTATATCTCGTGCAAAACAAATAATAGAAGAGAAAAATCCTGATTTAGAAAATAAGGAAGATGTTGCAAAAAAAGTAGGAGTTGGAGCAGTAATATTTAATGATTTATCAAATAGTAGAATTAAAGATGAAATATTTGATTGGAACCAAATGCTTAATTTCCAAGGAGAAACAGGACCATATATACAATATACATATGTAAGAACAAACAGTATATTAGAAAAAGTAGAATTACCTAAAGTAGAAGATGTAGATATTACAAAATTAATAGATGAAGCTTCAGAAAAAATTATAAAATTAATATATAATTTTAATGATATATTAATTCAAGTAACAGAAAAAGAAGAGCCATCAATTTTATCAAGATATTTAATTGATCTTGCTAAAGCTTTTAGTAGTTTTTATAATGAAAATAAAATTATTACAGATGATAAACAAGTACAAGATGCACGTGTATATTTAACTTATGCAACAAGTAAAGTTTTAAAAACAGGTGCAGAATTATTAGGAATAAAAATGCCTAACAAGATGTAATCTTAAAATAAATATAAACTATTAAGTAAAAAGAAGAAAAAATTTAATATAGAGAGAAATATAGATTTAGAATTAGAATTTTGAATTAATTTCGAGTTTGATAAGTACAGTTTTAAATGTTACTATTTTGACAGTTACATTTGGGATTGTACTTTTTTATTTATAATAAAAATTACAATATATTTATAATTTATTTCAAAAATACATAAATAATGGAGCAAAATGTAAAAAACAACTTGAAACTTATGTATATATATATGCTATTATGTTAGCACAATTTATCTATGTATAAAAAGTATAGATAAATATTTTATTCAAAATTTTAATTCATTAATATTTAAAATCAGTAGGTTTTATTCTTTTATCCCAATGTAAAATATTATAAATATGATTTTAGACAAGAAAGGAGGGATAATATGAATATCGAAGAATTATGGAATGCCATGAAAGGTGAATTTAATAATGTTAATACTAGATTGGATAATGTAGATAATAGATTAGCAAATGTAGAAAAAGATGTTGGAACATTAAAAGAAGATATGGTAGAAGTAAAAGGAAACATATCAGATTTACAAGAAGATGTAACAACATTAAAAGAAGATATGATAGAAGTAAAAGGAAACATATCAGAACTACAAGAAGATGTATCAACATTAAAGGAAGATATGATAGAAGTAAAAGGAAACATATCAGATTTACAAGAAGATATGGCAGAAGTAAAAGAAAACATATCAGATTTACAGGAAGATATGGCAGAAGTAAAAGGAAACATATCAGATTTACAAGAAGATATGGCAGAAGTAAAAG
>CAMFER010000058.1 GCA_945949485.1 uncultured Clostridium sp.
GAGAAAGGTAAGTATAATATATTAAATTTTAAACTTTATTATATTATACAAGGAATTTTATGAAGATACAATATAAGGATAAAATTTTTGAAGCAGATAAAGGAAAAAGAATTAGTGAATTATTTGAAGAAGAAATAAAAAACAGTGAACATGCAGTAATTTCTGCCGTATTTAATAATGAATATGTAAATTTGGATTATAAAATAAATGAAGATGGTGTTGTAAAACTTGTAGATATATCAACAAAAGAAGGAATGAGAATATATAGAAGAACATTAATATATATATTATCAAAAGCTCTTAAAAATATGAATTTAGAATATAGAATAACAGTTAATCATCAGTTATATAATGCTACTTTTTGCGAGGTAGATAATGTTGCGATTACAGAAAAGTTTGTAAGAGATGTTAGTGAAGAAATGAGAAGAATTATAAAGAAGAATTTACCTATAGAAAAGGTAGTTATGACTAGAGAAGAAGCTTCTAATTTTTATAAAAGAAATAAAACTTCAAGAGGGTTATTACAATATGATTTAGAAGAAAATAAAGAAATCAAAATGTATTTCTGTGAAGACTATTTTAATTATTGTTATGGAGAGTTAGCTAATAGGACAGGAATTACAAAAATATTCGAGATTATGAAATACAAAGATGGAATATTAATGAGATATCCAGATACAAATAAACCTGAGCAAATGGCAAAATTAATTCAATATAGAAAAATTGAGTGGGCTCTTGATGAGTATGATGATATTCATAAAATACTAAATGTAAATACAGTATACAAATTAAATACTGCAATAGAGCAAGATAGAATAAAAGATGTAATAATGTTAGATGAAGCATTACATGAAAAGAAGATTGCTAAAATTGCAGATAAAATTGCAAAAAATAGAAAAATTAAAATGATATTAATTGCAGGTCCTTCTTCTTCAGGAAAGACTACTTTTGCACAAAGATTAGGAATTCAATTAAGATTAAATAGAATAAAACCGGTAACAATATCAGTTGATAATTATTTTGTGGAGAGAAAAGATACTCCAAGAGATGAAAATGGGAATTATGATTTTGAATGCATAGAAGCAATAGATTTAGAGTTATTTAATGAACATTTAAATAAGTTGCTACACGGAAAAGAAATAGAGATGCCAGAGTTCGATTTTTATGAGGGAAAGAAAAAATATAAAGGTAAAAAGCTAAGACTACATAAGGATGAAGTACTGGTTATAGAGGGAATACATTGTTTAAATGATAAATTAACAAGTAGAATACCTAAGAGCCAAAAGTATAAAATATATATAAGTGCATTAACAGTACTAAATATGGATAGATATACAAGGATTTCTTCAGGAGATACAAGACTAATAAGGAGAATTGTTAGAGATCATCAATTTAGAGGATATTCAGCAAAACATACTCTTAAGAATTGGAAAATGGTAACAAGAGGAGAAACTAAAAATATTTTCCCATTCCAAGAAGATGCAAATACTATTTTTAATACTTCACTTATTTATGAGTTAGGAGTATTAAAAGGATTAGCAATTCCAATGCTTAAAGAAGTAAAAAAAGAAGATGAAGAGTATGCAGAAGCAGAAAGATTAATAAATGTGTTAAAATATATAAAAACTATACCAACTGAAGATGTACCATCAAATTCTTTATTAAAAGAATTTGTAGGTGGAGGAAATTTTAAATATTAATAATTGAGGAAGTAGAAAAATGAAAAACAGAGTTTTTACTAAGATAGATGAGGAATTTGTTTGTGATAATTGTGGAAAAAAAGTGCCAAAGCTAGGTTATACATCAAGAAATCATTGTCCATATTGTTTACACTCAAAACATGTTGATAAAAACCCAGGGGATAGAGCAGAAGAATGTCATGGGGATTTAGAACCAATAAGAATGGAAATAGATAGCAAAAAAGGATATGTTATTATATTTAGATGTAAAAAATGTGGATCTATTAGAAGAAATAAAGCTGCTAAAGATGATAATATGGATTTATTAATAAAATTAAGTGGAAATATAGAAGGATAGATATTAAAATCTATCCTCCTTACTTTTATATTTCTCTATTTAAATTTCCATTTGTGAAATCTTTACCTTCAAATCTTGAACCTTGTTTAACAGTTTTTATTATATTATTTATTTCTTCAATACTTTCATCTATAATATCAATTCTTGCACAATCAATTTTAAAATCTTTAGGAGATATAGATGTTGTTTTACTATTAAATATTGTTGTAACTGTTTGGACATTATCAGGCATTATTTTGAATTTCATATTTAATCTATCTTTTAAATAATATTCATTTTCTGTACTACAACGCATTTTGCAGGTAGGATAACATTTATCAGATTCTCCGAAGTAAACAGTAATTCATATTTAATACAGGAGTTTTACCATAAACTATTAATTCTTTTTTTAAATAGTTATAATTAGATAAATCAAAAATAGTATCTTTATCTAATTCAGGAGACAAGGTATAAGTACTAATACCTAATTTCTTTAGTTCTAAAACAGTGTATTTATTAAAAACATTAAAAGTATAATTACTAATAATTTTAAAATATTTATTTAAATCATTAAAAATACTATTTAATAGCATAATATTACAGATATTTGATATGACAAAACCTTGGATTGAATATTTTTTTATAGCATTTTCAACATTAGAGAAAAATAAATTTTTGTAATTTCCTTTTACTATTGTAGGCATGTATATATATAAATCAGCTTTTTTTCTAATAGTTTTTAAAATATTCTCATATTTTTTTATAGAAAAATATTTAAGAGGAATATATATTTTATCTACTTTATCAAGCTTAGAATAATCATAGTCAATATTAATTGTGTTTAAAAGTAAAGATAAATTATATGTGTTATTTCTATTATTAATATTTTTTTGATTTGCAAAGTTTCTCATATTGTCTATAATGCAATCTTTAGAGTCTTTAGTATTTATATCAAAATTTTCAGCATTTCTGTGTATTTTTGATATAGCAAAAGATTCAACATTTTCTAAAGCATTTCTTCTTAATTCATTTAAAATACTTAATTTAGGTAAAAATACATTATCATCTAAATTTACATTAATTTTATCAAATACATATGGCGTAGAAGAAGTTTTAGAAATTTGATTTATAACAGTTTGAATATCTAAAGGTTTGTTTTTTGCTTCTTCAGGTATATAGTTACTGGTGTAGGTCATATCTAAATCTTTATATACTAATAAATTTGAATGATTTAATATTTCAATAGAAATAGGTAATCCTTTTTTTATTGTTACTATACAATTCAAATGAACCTTTCTATTTTCTGACTTATATGTTTCTTTTGCAAAATTAGATAATTGCTTAGAAGATAATTTATATATTTTATTACCCGGATTTATATTTCCTTTCATTCTTCCGATTGTGACTGTTTGTCCTATTTTAGTATCAGTTATATTTTTGTTATTACTCATTAATTCAGAAACAGTATAACTTCCGGTTTCTTTTTCTAAAGAAATTGTATCTCCTGTTGAGATAGAATCTTTTAAAGTTAATGTTATATGACCTTTGTTTTTGTTATATTTTTCTACTTTTCCAAGATAGATTCCCATGTTGCTAGGTTTTTCTTTAAATACTAAATCTTTATTAGGTTCATCATCAAAATGTCCTGAAGAAGACATTCCTCTATTAAATACTTGTATTAACATTTTTCTGTCATTTTTATCGATTGTATATTCATTTTTTGATAAAGCTAAATCTATATATTTTCTATATATTCTAGTTACAATAGCAACATATTCAGGAGATTTCATTCTACCTTCTATTTTTAAACATTTAACTCCGGAATTTATTAAGTAAGGAATATAATCTAATCCACATAAATCTCTTGTGCTTAAAAGATATCCTGAGTTTATTTTTTTCTCATTTTCATATAATTCATAAGGAAGTCTACAGGGACCTGCACACTTTCCTCTGTTTCCTGAGCGGCCACCAATCATACTTGAAAATAGACATTGACCAGAATAAGAAATACAAAGAGCCCCATGTATAAAACATTCAATTTCGATGTTTGAGTTTTTACATATATAATCAATTTCATTTGTAGAAAGTTCTCTTGCAAGAACTACTCTTTTAAATCCTAATTTTTGAAGTTCCAAAGCACCATTTAAATTATGAACTGTCATTTGTGTGCTTGCATGAATAGGTAAATCAGGAAATTTTTCTATTAGTTTTAATGCTAAACCTAGATCTTGTACTATTATTGCATCTATTCCATATTCATAAGCATGTTTTGCAAGAAGTAAAGCATTTTCAAATTCACTATCTTTTATTAATGTATTTAAAGTTAAATTAGTTTTTACACCACGAAGCTTGGCATATTCAATTGCTTTTTTTAAATCATCAAAACTAAAATTATGTGCAAAAGCTCTTGCACTAAATAATTCAGCGCCCAAATATACACTATCAGCACCATTTTGAACAGCAGCTTTTAAACATTCAAAATCACCGACTGGTGAAAGTAGTTCTATCATTTTAAGACCTCCAATATCGCTATAAAATTACGTATATATTTTATCATAAAATGTAATGTTTTTGTGAAAATTATAATATAAATTTAATTTTTTAAAAAAATTATATGGTATAATGTGAATGAAGGTGATTGTATAGGCAAAGGAAGAAGGTACAAAAGTAAATATATTAATATGTATAAAAGCGAAGAATGTATAGATGCAGATTATACAAGAAAAATAAGGTTAGAAACCAGAAGAAAAAAAGTAAGAAGAAATTTACAATTATATTAATATTAATTGTATTAATTATATGTGTATTTCAACTTTCTTTTTTGAAAGAAAATGAAACAGTTATGGCCATAGATGAAAAAGAAAAAAATGTACAAGAAGAAGTACAAAATAATGAAGGTGATAAAACAATAGAAGAAGAAACAGAAAAATTAGAACCAATAGAAGATGAAAAAGTAAAAGACTATATTAACACAGTAGTAAATGAAAATGGATTAAGTGAAAATAATTTTGTATTTTTCTATTATAATTTAGATGAAGAAAGATATTATTTCTATAATAAAAACAAAGGGTTTACTGCTGCAAGTACAGTAAAAGTTCCTATTGCAATGTTGTATTATGATAAAGTGGCAAATTGAGAAATTAACATGGAAACAACATATGTATATGGTGAAGATGATTATGAAGAAGGAGATGGAATGACAGCATATACATATGATGTTTGAGATAGTATACCATTGGATTTTTTAATAACTGAGATGATAGAAAAAAGTGATAATACAGTAACTAATATATTAACTTCAGCATTAGGTGGAAGAGAAAATTACATAGGAAACACTTTAAATTATTTAGAAGAAGAAATATCGCTTCCAGATAATTTCTATGATGAAAATGTAACATGTGCAAAATATGCATTTGGCATATTAAAATATTTATATGCTAATAGTGAGAAATATACAGAATTAATTGAACATATGAAATTATCTTCATATGGAGAATATTTGAAAGAATATATTGATTATGATGTTGCACATAAATATGGAAGCTATGAGGGATGTGTACATGATTATGGAATAGTTTATGGTAAAACTAATTATCTTATTGAAGTATTTACAGAAGATGTTCAAAATGCTAAGGAATTGATTGCTAATATTAGTAAAGGAATATTAGATGTAAATGAAAAAAATATATAGCCGGAATATCCATTTGAAATGCAACAAAAATTTTAGAAAAAAGTAAATGAACAGT
>CAMFER010000059.1 GCA_945949485.1 uncultured Clostridium sp.
TCAAATTATTTACACTTATTAAAGACATTGTTCCTCCCTACAAATTACTATTTGTACTTAACCAAAAAGTTTCGAGAACATTATATCACATTTCTATTTCTCTGTCATCTTTCTGCATTTCTTCCCTTATATAATCACTATCTTTAATAATTAACTTGTTAGTTCTTTTATTTTGCTCTATTTCAACTTGATTCTTTCTTTCAATATGCAAAAAGTCTTGTAAATATATTAAATTTTCAATTCTTTCTAACATACTATATAGTTTTTCCTTTAAAAATTCAATTACTTTCGGTTTTTCTCTTGTTTTAGTTTCTTTTTCATAATCAGACAAAATCTTTTCTTGTACTGGTCTATAAATATAATCAGTTTCCTTCAAAAAATTAACATCTTCATTTATATAATTATGCTTTTTTACTTCATTTCTAAGCCTTTCTTTAAATATAGACTGCATTTCTTTAACAAAAATATAGACTTTTCCTTTATTTTCTTCGTATTTATTCGTTACGAAACTTGTTATATTATAATCTTCTTTAAATTTTTTCAAAGTTTGACCTTTGTCGCTTTCAAATATAAAATCTCCAGCTTTACAAACATCTTTTATAGTTCCCTTTAAATTGTTGTTTTGCCTAATATATTCTTCTTTAGGGTTATTTTTTCCTATATGCTTTTCTGCTAATTCTTTATTCTGTTGATCAATCTCAAAAGACCAATCTATTCCTAATTTTTCTTTCAAAAAGAATTGTTTACAATCATATACAAACTTTTGACTTTTGAAAAAATCATTTTTATCAGTAAAATACCTAGTTACACCTTTCTGTAATACTGTTCCTTTTTTTACTACCTTTACTGCATCATCTTTTTTACATTTTCTCCCTTTATCGTCATAGTAATAAGTTCTCATTGCTCTTTTTTCTTCCGTAATAATAGGTTCTTTTAGTTTTTCTCTTTCTGCAAAAATTAAATGGCAATGCTTATTTATTATTCCTTTTTTATTGTTTTGATGTATAGCACAAGCACACTCTACTTTATACTTTTGTTTGAAATCATTGCACATTTCTTCAGCTGTTATTTTAGAATCTCGTGGTATTCCTACTATTAATTCTCTAGCTTCACAACACTTTCCTCCAGCTTTTACTTCTTTATGCCTTTCTTGATTTTCTTTTGCTAATATTCTCCAGAACTCATTGTCAGTTGTATTGTAATAGTCTACTATATTTTCTTGTCTTTTTTTATCTGTTATATAACTTATTCTACCTTTTACATTAGTTAATTTTCTACTGCTCAAATACCCACTCATAAAATTCACTTCCTTTTTATTTTTTATCACTATTCAAAATTTTTTATAATTTTTCATTATTATTTTCAACTAACTTTTTCTTATTTTTTACTACTTAATATCATAACATACTTTGCTACTTTTGTAAAGTAGCGAAAAATCACCCATAGAACATTTACTACGTAAATGCACTATGGATTTTTCGTTGGGGTACACCCCAAACCCCTATAGCATATTTATATAATAACTATGCTCAATAATAACTATACTTCAGTATAGTTATTACAGGGGCTATCTCGCCCCTACGAAAAGGTGTAAACCTTTTCTACCCTAGAGCTACCGCACTACATTGCTAATATAAAATTAGCAATTCCGTTTGGTTTAAAAGCCATTCTCTGGAGATGGGTTTATTACGATTTACTCTGGTATTATATGCTTGTGAAAGGCTTGTATTTTTTATATTGTATCACAATACTATTCGTTGACAAATCAATTTGTATTGTGATATAGTGTAGAAAATAAATAACAAAGAGGGTGTTTTTTTGGAAGAAAATAAGTATAGTGTAAAAGATTTATGTAATATTTTTAATATAAATACAAATACTTTTCCAAGTATAGCAAAAAGATTAAATATAAATACAGAAGAATATTGCTCAACAGAAATAAACGAATTTAATTCGCCTAAAAAATATTATAATGAATTAGCATATAAAAAAATCGAAGAATATGCTCTAGCTAAAGAAAAAAACAAAGTTGTTAAAGAAAAAGAAGTTTCTAAATATCTCCAGAAGATAGAAGATAAAGAAAAAACTATTGAGGATCTACGAAAGCAATTAGATTTTACTCAAAAACTATTAGTTACTGAAAAAGGAGAAAAGCAACAATTACAACAACAAATCTTTTTACTTTCTGAAGATAATAAGAAAATAAATGAATTAGAAACAGAGAACAAAACTCTATTAAATACAAATGAATCTTACATAAAAGAAAATCATAAGCTGGAGGGAGAAAAGAACGAACTACAAAAAGAAATTGAAAGACTGAACAACAGAGGTTTTTTTGCAAGATTATTTAATAAATAAATATCACTTGAAAAATCTTTTTGAATATGGTATAATAAGAATACCAAAAAAGATAATATGTGAATCCAAGCGTTTCACACAAAAGAAAAATAGGAGAGCTGCAACTCTCCTATTTTCCATTTAGACTAGTTATCGGACTTATCTCTGTCTAGCCATTTGCAGATGTAGTAACCAGCTACTTCTGCTCCGACAGAAATTAAAAAAGATAATATGTACTTCAAACGTTCCACCTCCCCTCTGTTGTGGAGAGCCGACAACAAATGTATTATAACATTAATGTCGAATTTTAGCAATATTAAATACAATACCAGAGTAAATCGTAATAAACCCTGGGGTGTTATATAAATTTTAAAAAGTAGAAGAAAAAAAGAGGGGCAAAGCCCCTTTGGTAGATATTATATTATAGATATAGAATAACAAAAATAAAAAATGCGAGTTTTTATTGATATTTATAGTGTTTGCGGGTTTTTAACTACATACACTTTGCGGTCACTTTTACATATACTTTGCGGTACTATTTTTTATAACATATTTTTTAAATCTTCTATCAATTTTTTTATATCTTCTTTTGATAGTTTTGTTGCTTTCTTTTTTATCTTTGCTAGTTCTATTTTACTATCTTGACTTAATTCTTCTCCAAATTGTTCTTCATATAATTGACTTGTTGTATAAGCATTTCCTCTACTAAACAAATCTACATTTAATGTAAATACATTTTTTTTGTTTGGTTTTTGAAATATGTATTTATTTTCTATTAAAAATCTTCTATCTTGATAAAATTTTGTACTTAAACTATAACTTTCAATAAATGTTTTATCAAAACTAAATTCATTATTCCAATTTACTGTATTTATGATATATGTAAGCATTTTGCTTATTGCTCTATTTTTTTTATTTAGTGAGCAAAGTCTAGCAAGTTCTTCTGGATTTCCTACATAGAAAGTTCCTTTTTTTCTTTTTGTTTCGGAATTATAGTTAGTTTCAGTAGATAAAATTTCTCCAGTTTGCTGATTTACCTTTTGTTTAATTTCTGTTATTCCCTTTTTCTCAAAAAGATTTAATTGTTCTTTTTCTTCTTCTGGTAAAGAATTGTATGTTTTGTTTATTTCTTCATTCATTAGTACTTGTCCTCCTTTGGTATAGGAGATACAAAAAATACTACCCTCTGCAGGTAGTATTTCAAAAATTTCTTTTTAAAATTATTGACACATCTTAATTTTTTCGCTATAATTGTATTAGCGAAAGGCAATTTGAATGGTTATGCCTTTCAGATATGCCGAAGCTACCGTCAATAGCTGAGGCTTTATTTTTTTATCTCATTTTTATGATGTCATTATATAATTACAGAAAAGAATTGTCAATAAATTTTGACATTTTTTTGCTTTAAACAATAAATTACATTATTTTATAAATAAAATCAATTTAAAGACATTCTGGAGCAAATGAGATGTATTTGACAAGCAAATATCAATGTTATATAATATCAATACCAAAGAGAGGATAAGGAGCAACGCAGGGGTGCGACTCTGAACGGCTCAATGGTCGACGGTATTGTTGAACAATGCTAAAAAGAGAGTAGAACTATCTACCCTCTTTTTTTCGCACAAATTGTAATTTCTTATTATAGTTTCTTTATAACTTTACAAGGATTTCCAACTGCAACAGTATTAGATGGAATATCTTTATTTACAACACTGCCTGCTCCTATTACAACATTATCTCCAATAGTTACTCCTGGAAGTACAATAACATTTCCACCAATCCATACATTATTACCAACTGTAATAGGTTTAGCATATTCTAATCCTTTATTTCTCATTTTAGAATCTAATGGATGTCCTGCTGTATAAAATCCACAATTTGGTGCAATAAATACATTATCTCCAAATTTCACTTTATTAGCATCTAGTATAATTAAATTATGATTAGCATAAAAGTTTTCTCCTACTTCTATATTATAACCATAATCACACATAAATGGCTGTTCAATAATAAAACTATTTCCTGTTTTTCCAAATATTTCTTTTATTATATTTTCTTTTCCTTTATAATTTGATGGTTTCAATTGGTTATAATCATAGCATTTATCTTTTACCCAATATCTTTCTTTCATTAGACTTTCATTATAATTTGCATCATATAATTCTCCTGCTAACATTTTTTCTTTTTCAGACATAATATTATTCCTCCACTTATAATAAAAATTTGTTATGATTATTTTGAGCAATATCTATATATTGCTTGGTTTACAAATTCAGCAGTACCATTTCCGCCTGCTCTATCAATGTTATTTCTAAATCTTTCATCATTAACATACATTTTTCCTAATCCTTTTAAAATTTCTTTAGTACAACTATAATAATTATCTGTTATAAACTCTTGCAATGATTTAATTTTCTCTTGTACTTTTTCATCTTCTACTGATAAATGTTTTAAAGAACCTAATTCTGTAAAAATATTCATAAATCTATTATTTATACCTTCAAGTTCTTGTCTACTTCTATTTCTAATTTTGTATTCTTCATATTGGCTTGTATTACCCCATTTTTCTTTTACTTCATTGGCATATTGATTAAATTCTTCGTTATCAAATACTTTAAAATCCATTTTCTCCTCTCCCTCTATTTGAATTTTATGAGCTAAAGAAATAATTTTTTCTATATGTTCTTTTTGTAGTTCTAATAGTCTTATTTGCTCTTTCAATGCCTTTTTTGTATCAAATTTAGGATTATCTAATATTTTCTTAATTGATTTTAATGGAAATTTCAACTCGCGATACATTAAAATACTTTGTAAATAATTAAGTGCTGTTTCATCATATAAACGATAACCATTATCTGAAATTTTTGTAGGTTTTAGCAAATCAATACTATCATAATAATGTAATGTCCTTATACTTACTCCTGTTTTTTTACTAACTTCTTTTACTGTCAACATTTATTTCTTCCTCCCATATTTAGTATTATAAAGTATGACGCAACGAGAGAGTCAATAGTTTTTATATATTTTTTTTAATTTAATTTGCTCTATAAATTGTAATTTCTCGCACACTTATTTTTCTATTGTTATAATCTTTGTCGCTA
>CAMFER010000060.1 GCA_945949485.1 uncultured Clostridium sp.
ACCTCCACTACGGACTTTCACCGATTAGTTAAACGACATGCCTGTCGCACTAAAAGAAAAAAGAAATGGAATACCATTTCTTCTTCTTAAGTTAAATAAATTTAATTTCCACATTATCAATTTCGTCATTTTCAAGCATATAAACAAAATTCAATGCTTGGTCATATATTCCATACACATAATTGTATACCATTTTGTCATACTGCTTAATAATTTCCTCTTTTTGTTCTTCACTTAATTTATTCATGTTTCTTTTCTCTTTTTTTCTTATAGACCAATCTGAATTTCTTAAAAGAACTATTCCTACAATCTCTAAATCTTTAATTTCTTTGAAAATATTTCTTCTTAAAAAATCAATATTTCTTTTATCAAAATCTAGAAATATACTATCAACTATAGTTAGATTTTTTTGATGCAAACTTTCTTTTATTTTATCATAAAATTCATCTACACCATCTAAAATAGCCTTTGAAATATCTTTAGAGTTATTGCTTAAATTCTTTTTATGAATTTCATCATAAGAGATTATTTTACATTCTTCTAAATTAAAATTTTTCTTACAAAAAGTAGTTTTCCCTGTTGCAGTAGGTGCAATTAAAATGACAAGTTGACCTTTTCTTAACTTTATTAACTTTTTTCTCCGATTTGCTGTCATACTTTTCCTTCTTTCCATCGGTTACGATTATAACAACAATATTATACCACTAATTTACATAATATGCAAATTAGTGGTGTTTTTATATTTCTATCAAATTATATTTTAGATTCAAATTATTTAAAATGTCTTTTTCTCTATTTGTACATGTGAAAATTATTATTTGTCTATCATTATATTTTTCAAATAAATATTTTAATATGTTTTTTAATCTATCATTATCATAATATGCAAAAGCCTCATCAAGTATTATTGGCATTTTTTCTTCTGATAACGTATCAACCATTGAAAGTCTAAGTGACAAGTATAGCTGGTCTATTGTACCAACACTTAACTTATTTGCAGGTACATAATTACCTTTTTCTGTCTCTACTAAAATCCCTTCACTATCATTCATCATAACATTATTATATTTATTGTTTGTAATTTCTTTAATGTTATTTGACAATTTCTCCGTAAACTTAGGAGTAACTGTTTTTTTCATTTTTTCATATGCTTTTTTTATTAATTCTTTTGCTAATTCCATACTAGAATTTATATTTGTTAAAGTTGACATTTTATTATTATCGTTAACTAATTCTTCCTCTATTTTTGATAAATTATCTAATTTTGGTTCTATGTTTTCTTTATCTATTTTTAAAGAATGCATTTGTAATTTTTTTTCATTAATTTCTTTTTGTATGTCTTCAATTTCATAATTTATATTTGTTATATCATTAACTTCTAAGAAATAATCTATTTTATTTTCCTCTATACTATCAATATATTTTTTTTCTATTTTTTCTTTATCTGAATATATTTTTTGATTATATATTTTTTTCAAGTCATTCAATTCATTTTCTAAAGTTTTATTATTTCTTTTAATTAAATTAATTTCATTATCCAAATTATTTATTTCTAATTCTATTTCTTTATTTTTTTCTTCTTCTATCTTTTTCAAATTCTTATAATTTATTTTTGCTTTATTTTTTAATATATACATATATATTAAAAATATAGGAATTGTAATTAAAATTGTGTATTTTATAACTGTATTTTTTATTACTAAAAATTGTAATATATTAATTAATACTATTGCTATAAATAATATTATTAATTTTTTATTAGTTTTGCCCTGTTTTCTTTCTTGTTTCTTTATTTCTTTGTTTCTTTCATCTTTTTCTTTTTCGGTTAATTTAATAATTTCTTCTTTTTTTACTTCTAATTCGTTTAATTTATTGTTGTTTTCATTTTTTATATTTTCTTTTATCTTTATCTTTTCGCTATCTATTTTTCTGTTTTCTAATAACAGTTTTACATCTCTTATTAATTCATTTTCTTTTTCTAATTTTTCAATTTCTCTTTCAAGAGAATTTGTTTTTTCTTCAATTTCATATTTCAAATAATTATATTTTTCTAGTTCTTCTTTTTCTTTATTTAATTCTTTAATATTTTTTTCCAATATATTAATTGGTTTTTCTCTTGATCTCTCTGTTCCAATTTCATCTAGTTGTCTTCTATTTATTCTATCTATTGCTTTTTTATATGATACATTATCTTCTCCTGTCCCTACTATATTAGCTATTTTTTGTATCAAGATATTTTGTTCATTTTTCTCAATCTTTACTTCCTGCTGATTTACTATTAGGCTAGATAAAAATAAAGCTTCATCAACTTTTGTTTGTTCATAAAAAAATTCATTTCCTTTTGTTTTATCTATATTAAAACTTTTTGATATATCTTCCATATTTTCATCAAATATTTGCGGATTTTTTTTGTTGAAATCTCTCATTAATTCAAATTTTTTCTTATTGTCTAACTCATATTTGATTTTTCCTGAAAACTCTTCAGTATCCCAAGGCTTATATCTTTCATAATCTGAATATTCTTTACCTTTTTTATTTTTAGAAATCCCGTAAAATGAATTAATTATAAATTTTAAAATTGTTGATTTCCCAGCTTCATTTTTTCCATAAATAATATTTAAATTGTCATCAAGATTGATTTCTTTATTTTTTACTTTGCCAAACGCATTAATTTTTATATGATTTATTTTCAAATTTTTTCTCCTTTCTTTTAGTTTAAAGCTTCTAATCCTATTTCAACTGCTTTTTCTAATTTTTCTTTTTCCTCTTCAGAGATGTTTTTATCGTTCATCTTTAATAAGATTTCTTTTATAAATAACCCTTTTAATGTGGTTTCATTAGCTAATTCTTCTAAATTTATACTTAACTTTGTTTCATCTTTTATTTTTATTATCCTGTTATTAAATATCAATTTATATAGATCATAAATATTTATTTCAAAATTTCTCTTTCCTTCTAGTATTACTTTTATATATTCATTATTTCTTATATCCAGTTCATTAATCTTTTCAATTAATTCTTCGTTTGATAAAATGTCTGAAACATCTATTTTTATTTCTTTAAATTCACTTTGTTCTATATTAATTTTCTGAATTTCGAATATTTCCTTTGTGATTTCTCCAACTATCATTCCATGATCACCAAGTTCGTCAAATCCTAGAGATGTCAATGAACCTGGATACACGATTCTTTCGCCTTTATTGAAATTGGTTTTATGAATATGCCCTAATGCAACATAATCAAAGCCTTTTTCTTCTAAAGTTTTTTTGCTGATCGAATTGTACTGTTTTTCTTCGACATTTGCTCCATCTAATGTAGCATGTAATATCAATATATTTATTTTATCTTTATTTTCTATTTTTAAATTTTCAATATTACAATCTTTGCAATAAAAATCATCAAAACCGTATCCATATATATCCACATCTTTGTTTTCTATTTTTTCAAATATTGAATTAAATATTTTCACATTATTATTCCATATGAATTTGTTATAAAAAGAATTTTTTAAATATGGATCATGATTTCCTGGCGTAATATATATTTTGGTTTCAGGAATTTCTGAAAAAAGTTTGTTTATATATTCTATAGTTGTTCTTTTAATATATTCATGTTCATATAAATCACCTGAAATAAATAAGTATGGAATATTATTTTCTTTTATATATTCAATTACTTTTTTAAAAATATTCCTTTGTTCTAATCTTTTTATATCACCTAAAGAATCTTTATCTGATAAATTTACAAATGGTCTATCTAGATGCACATCCGCAATATGTACAAATTTCATATTTTCCTCCTAATATTGACTTAATATATAATAAAATTTTTGTTTTTTCTTTGTTGTATTTTATACTATATATTATTTTTTTTCAATAGATTTAGCGAAACTTTTTTTGGTTTTGTTTTCAAAAAAAAGAATGGTAAAATTACCATCCTTTATATATGTCCCAAAGTGGACAAAATGTCTCAAATGGACCTGTCCCAAATTAATCTAGTGGGCCAAATAATTCATCAAATTTTGCTTCTAGCTCTTTTTGTAAGTCATATTCTTCTTCGTTTTCTTTATTATCTTCCTCTATATCTTGTGGTAGCACTATTGATTCTTCTTCAAAGTCATTTAAATCTAATGGTTTTATTATATTTGTTTCCTCTTTGTTATCATTTTCAAAATTATTAAGTTCATCAAAAACTTCAATGCTCTCTATTTTTTTATTATAGCTTTCCACTTTTTCGTTTTCATTGTTATTATTATTATTTGATGTTATATCATCTTCAAATAAGTCATCTAATGATTCTATTTTTAAATCTTTTACTTCTTGTTTTTCGTCTTCTTCCACATATGGATTGTATGGATTATATTTTCTCCACTTTCCTCTGTCTATTTCCCCTATATCATTATGACTTATTTCATATTCAGCCATTTTTCTTGCCATTGGGTGTTTAAAATAATAGAATTTCTTAGCTTTAACTGGTTTTATTCCTTTTTCAAATATTATACACTCATCATTATCCATTCTTCTTAATTCGTCTGGTGTCATTAATGCTCTTGCCATAACTTGGTCTGAGACTGATTTTCCAGTCTTCCAGTTTTGTCTGTCTCTATTTATTGACACACTATCTCTTCCAATTGTCTTTTCTCCTAAAGCTTTTGAAAAATATTCAACTGTTTTAAATGAGTTACTTCCTAAAAATACGTGTGTGTCACAGTTACCCATTATAGTTTCATATGATTTCTCATAAACGGCTTCTAATTGATCTATATTTTGTAATATTACGCTAAATGATATTTTTCTACTTCTTGATGTTGATATCTTTTTATCAAAGTCTGGTATTTTACCTATATTAGCAAATTCATCTAGTATAAAAAACGTTTGTTCTTTTAATCTTCCTCCATTTAAATCTGCATAGTCATATAATTGTTGTATCATTTGTGAGAAGAATATTGTAAGCAAGAAATCATATGCTGTATGTGTGTCTGAAGATATTACATATACGGCTGTTTTCTTATTACCTATATCTTCAAATTTTATAGTATCTGTTGAAGTAAGTTCTGCTATTTCTTTTGAGTCAAATTTACCTAATTTTGATTGTAGTGAACTTAAGATTGAACTATATGTTTTTTCTGGTGCTATTTCTATTGATTTATAATACATTCTAGCTGGATGATCATACGGTAATTGACTTATTAACTCTGTAAGTAAATTACTTCCTTTATTATTATTTGCTGCTCTAACTAATTCAGCACAACTTGCTAAGTTTTGTTCTTCTTCTGGTCTTGTAGCTATTAGATAATATATTAATGCTTTTAATAACATTTCTGCCATATCATCCCAATATGGATCT
>CAMFER010000061.1 GCA_945949485.1 uncultured Clostridium sp.
TTTTTACTAACAAAGATATTTAATTTTCAATGTGCCACTATTTTTAAAATAGCTATTAATTTATATTAAAATTATACTGTAAGTATTTTTATTTTTCAAGAATTTATTTCAATTTTCTTTTTATTTCTATCTAGAAAATTTGAATAATTACTAACCCTATTGTTTGGATTATAAATAGATTTAACATGTTTGAAGTAAGAAGATTATTACTTGCTTCTACAACTCCAAAAAATTTATCTTTTCCTTCTTCTTTATGATGTTTTTGTGATTCAAAAAAAGTAACTAATTCTGGAATGCTTGTTATAAATCCAAGTATAAATCCTATTAAAGCTTCTTGTATTCCAAAACTATAGCATAGATTTTCTAAAGTATTTCCTAACATCTCTCCTATTATATATAGAAGCATTGTTGCAATTATTAAAATCACTACATTTATAGCTATTGGATTTTTATCTTTTTTGTATTTATACTCTTCTGCTATCTCATCTACACTTTTAAGATATTTTTTATGAAGTCTATTAGTAATTGATAAAAATAAAATGTATAAGATTAAAAATATTGGTATCAATATTGTAGATGTTTGTATTTTTAATATTAATAAAATTACTGGTAGTAATATAGTTATGATAACTAATATTAAGTTTACTATCAAAGCTTTATTTTTTAATAATCTAATATTTTTATTTATTATTATTGAAATTATATATTGTATCAAATTTATTATATTTGAACTAAATACATTAAATATTGATGTTGCATATAGTCCACTTATACTTGTCACTGTAACTGTTAATACTTCTGGTATTGATGTAGAGATTCCAGCTATTTCTCCTACTGTCTTTGATTTTAGATTTAACTTTTCTGCTATTTTTCTAATGTTTATAACTAATAAATATTTTGATATTAAAACTATTAATATTGCATAAAATATGAATTTAAATATTTCTAGTAACATTTTTTATTCTCCTTTTTCTTATTTTTTCCTATGTTATATATAATTATTCTTTATCTTTTCCTAAATTATGCTTGTTTTCTTGATATTTATTCTAAAATATTATATAATTAGCTCATTAAATTGAAGGGAGCGATTTTTTATGAACGAAATTAAAATTGGTAGAGTTTATAGGCATTTTAAAGGAAACTATTATTTTGTTGAGAATGTAGCTTATGACTCGGAAACAAAAGAAAGAATGGTAGTATATAAACCATTATATGAAAGAGAAGATGGTCGCTCCATTTGGGTTAGACCTGAAAAAATGTTTTTAGAAGAAATTCCTGATAGACCAGATAATATTACTGGACAAAAATTCAGATTTCAATTAGTAGATGATATTGAAAGAAATTATATAAAATAAAAGTGGATGTGTCCCAGATTGGACAAAATGTCTCAAAAGGACCTGTCCCCAATTGGAGGTTATTTATGATAGATATTAAGTTTTTAAAAGAAAATCCTGAGGTTGTTAAGGATAATATTAAGAAAAAATTTCAAGATAGTAAATTACATTTAGTTGATGAGGTTATTGAGTTTGATGTTAAAAATAGAGAGGCTAAATTAAATGGTGATAATTTAAGAGCTGAAAGAAAAAGTTTAAGTAATATGATTGGTGGCTTGATGAAAGAAGGAAAAAAAGATGAAGCTGAAAGTATTAAAAATCAAGTTGCTGATATTAATTCTAAACTTGAAGAAAATGAGAAATTAGAGGAATATTATTCTTCTGAAATTAAATCTAGAATGATGAAAATTCCAAATATTATGCATGAGTCTGTTCCTATTGGTAAGGATGATAGTGAAAATGTTGAGATTAAAAGATATGGAGAACCTATTGTTCCTGATTATGAAATTCCTTTTCATGGTGAAATTTTAGAAGCTCTTGGTGGTTTAGATTTAGATAGTGCAAGACGTGTTGCTGGTCAAGGTTTCTATTATTTAATGGGTGATGTTGCAAGACTTCATTCTGCTGTCTTAACTTATGCTAGAGATTTTATGATTAATAAAGGGTTTACTTATTGTATTCCACCTTATATGATAAGATCTGATGTTGTTACAGGTGTTATGAGTTTTGAAGAAATGGACGCTATGATGTATAAAATTGAAGGTGAAGATTTATATTTAATTGGTACTTCAGAACATTCTATGATTGGTAAGTTTAAAGATCAAATTTTAAAGAAGGATGAAATGCCTTATACTATGACATCTTATTCTCCTTGTTTTAGAAAAGAAAAAGGTGCTCATGGTTTAGAAGAACGTGGAGTTTATAGAATTCACCAATTTGAAAAACAAGAAATGATTGTTGTTTGTGAACCAGAAGATAGCTGGAATTGGTATGATAAAATGTGGTCTTATACAGTTGAGTTCTTTAGAAGTATGAATATTCCTGTTAGAACTTTAGAATGTTGTTCTGGTGATTTAGCAGATTTAAAAGCAAAATCTTGTGATGTTGAGGCTTGGTCTCCTAGGCAAAAGAAATATTTTGAAGTTGGAAGTTGTTCTAATTTAACAGATGCACAAGCTCGTAGACTTGGTATTAGAATCAAAGGTGAAAACGGAAACTATTTTGCACATACTTTAAACAATACTGTAGTTGCCCCACCTCGTATGCTTATTTCTATTATGGAAAATAATTATCAACCAGATGGTAGTGTTATTGTTCCAGAAGTTTTAAGACCATATATGGGTGGTTTAGACAAAATACAAATTAAGAAATAATTCCTTATTTCTCTAAATTATATGTAATCTAGTTATATATAATATAAATAATGTAATATGATAGATAAAAAATAAAATAAAATATATTTTAAATAAAAGGAGAAATTATGTTAGTTAAAAATCCTAAATTTGAAATTTCAGCAGTTAGTCCAAAACAATATCCAAAAGGTGGTTTACCTGAAGTTGTTTTGGTAGGTAAGTCTAATGTTGGAAAATCAAGTTTTGTTAATACTTTAATTAATAGAAAAAAGTTAGCAAGGACTAGTAGTGAGCCTCGGTAAGACTAGACAAATAAATTTTTATAATATTGATGAAAAATTCTATTTTGTTGATTTACCTGGTTATGGTTATAGTAAGATGTCTAAAAAAGAACAAGTTCAAGTTGGTAAATTTATAGAAGAATATCTTTTTAATAGAAAAGAAATATCTTTAATTGTATTTTTGGTTGATATTAGACATAATCCTACTGAAAATGATAAGTTAATGTACAATTATGTTATTTCTTCTAAATTGCCTTTTGTTTTAGTTGCAAATAAAGCTGATAAAATTGCTATAACTAAAGTTGATGAGGCTGTTAATAAAATACACAAGGAATTAAATCCTATTGGTGATATTCCTATTTTTCCTTTTTCTTCTGAAAGAAAAATTTATACTGATACTATGTGGGAATTTATTGATCAATATATTTAATTTATAATTTGTTTAATTAATATTATTAAACTCTAGCTATTTAGCTAGAGTTTTTGTTTTACAATTTTAGATTTACTAATGCTTATTTTTATTTTTAATATTAAAATACTAATAAATTAACAACATTTCTTTTTAGCGCATATACATAATTTATATATTAGAGCTAATATGGTTAATAATCCTAATATTACTGCACCTAATATTAATACTGCTAGATTAGCCATAAGAGTTGTAGCAAAAACAGCCCCTAATATTAATCCTATTGTAGCTAAGAATAATCCTGTTAATATACACATAATTATTCCCATACAGTTACAATTTTTATTTGTTTTATTTGCATGTATGCAACAATATTTTGTTTCTTCTGGTTCCATACTAATGTCACCTCCAATAATAGTACTTTGTATTTGCATACTATTATTATATATTATTATTTTTTTGTTATAATTGTTACATTTATAGTAGAAAAAAGTCGAAGATTATTCCTCGACTTTTTTTTCAATTTTAGTTATTGCTTTTATAGCTTTTGGTCTTTCTAATGTAACAACATGTCCGACATCCCAAACATTTTAATTTAAAATCAACACCTATTCTTGTTATTTCCCACAATTTACTTCCGGCATGGGTGTTTCTTTTTTGTTCTTACAATATCTCCTATGTTATACTCCATTTTTCACCTCTAATATTTTTATCAGATTAAAATATTATTTTATTTTTTCTTTATTGCTTTTATTTCTTTTATTTATAATTATAGTTATATACTTTTTATTGCTTCTTCAAATCTTTTTGAAATTCTTTCTTTTCCAAGTATTTTCATTATTTCATACATATCTGGTGTATTAGTTCTTGATGTTAGAGCAACTCTTAATACTGTACTTACATCTCCAACATGTGCTTTATATTTATCAGGATTTGCTTTAAATTCTTTTACTTCACTTGCATATCCTAATTTCCCTGCTAATTCTTTTATCTTGTCAAACCATTGTTGTTTATCATCATTTTCATCATATACTTTTATATATTCTTCTAAAATTTTAGTAATATCTTCTTTTTCATTTATTACTTGATATGGATATTCTCTATCTTTTCCATAGAATTTATCATCATACATATATTCTATATTCTCTTTTACGTCTGACCATTTTGCTATATCTTTTCTTGGTTTTTGGTTTCCTCTTTCTATTCCGAATATTTTTAAAGCATATTCTTTATCTTCCAACATTTTAGCTAATTCATTATCATATTTATTAGCCCAATTTAAAGCTTCTGCATATACTTTTTCTGCTGTAAATCCTGAAATAACTGTTTTTCCTACATCATGTAATTTTACCATGTCAAATAGAGCTCCACTAACACTCATTTTGTTTAATTGTAATTCAAATTCGTCTATTGTTTTATCTTTATTTTGTTTTCTCCAATTTTCAAAATTTGAGTTAGCTATATTTAATAAATATTCTTTTACTGCTTCTTTAGGTATTCCTTGTTCATCATAATAGCTTACAGCCGCTTCTGCATCTTTTCTTTTACTTAGCTTTCTCTTATTTCCATTGTCATTTTTCATAATTGGTGCAATATGTGCATATTTAGGTGCTTTAAATCCTAATTCATGGAATAATTGTAAATGTAATGGTACTGAAGATAACC
>CAMFER010000062.1 GCA_945949485.1 uncultured Clostridium sp.
TCCACTACGGACTTTCACCGATTAGCTAAACGACATGCCTGTCGCACTATAAAAAACCAGCAAATAATTGCTGGTTTTTATTTTTATCTTTTTTCGACTTTTTTCATCAAAATTATTGAAACACTTTATTGGTGGAACTAGTGTAGCAAAAAGTATCCTAGAACTATAATTCCTAATATTATTCTATAATATCCAAATACTTTGAAATCATGTTTTTTGATATATCCCATTAAGAATTTTATAACTGCTATTGATACTAAGAATGATACTAACATTCCTACTAGTAACACTATTATTTCTATTGATGAGAAAACAAAACCAAATTTAAGTAATTTTAATAAACTTGCTCCAAGCATTGTTGGTATTGCTAAGTAAAAAGTGAATTCTGCTGCATTTGGTCTCGATAATCCTATTAATAGTCCTCCTATTATTGTTGCTCCTGAACGAGATGTTCCTGGGAATATTGCTGCTAACAATTGAAATATTCCTATTATTAGAGCATCTTTATATGTAATTTCTGAATTTTCGTCTTTTGTTTTTCTCTTGCTTTTCTTCTTCCAGTTTTCTATAACTATAAATGCTATACCAAATACTATTAATGCAATTGCTATACATATAGGATTATAAAATAATTCCTCAAATACTTCATCAAATAACAATCCTATTATTGCTGCTGGTATACATCCTACTAATATTTTACCCCATAACATCATTATGTCTTTATTAAAATATGATAAAATTCCTTTTTCTTTTATTGCTTTATTTTTGTCTTTTGTAAATGGCCATATATTCTTAAAATATAACATAACTACTGCAAGTATTGCTCCAAATTGTATTACTACTTGGAACATCCCCAAAAATTCTGGTGATACTTCCTTAAATTTTAAAAATTGTTCTACTAGTATTAAATGTCCTGTACTGCTTATAGGTAACCATTCTGTAATTCCCTCTACCAATCCAAATATAACTGATTTTATTATTTCAAATAACATATTTTCTATTTTCCTCCTTTTTTCTTTTCTCTTTTGATTTTAATTATTTCTTGTTTCCTATTTTTTTACTTTTTACCATTTTACCTTTTTACCTTATATTTCTTCTAAAATATTATACATAGTATCTTTTATTATTTCTGCAGATGTAACTGGAGCTACTTTTCCGTGGAAGTGCTAACGCCCAAATTGCTTTTAAATTTCTTTTACTTGCTTCTTCCATATCTATTCCTCCCGGCTTTGATGCTAAATCTATAAGTAAACAATCTTTTTTTACGAATTTTATTTTTTCCTTTGTTAGAATCATATGTGGAACTGTATTTATAATAATATCATATTTAGATAAATTTTCACCTATATTATCTATATCTATAGTTTTATATCCATATGATTTTATCCAAGCTAAATCTTCTGCTTTTTTTGCTGCACATGTAACATTGACTGAAAGTCCGTCCATTTTTCTAGCTAATATTTTGCCTACTCTTCCAAATCCTAATATTAATACTTTGCTTCCATGTAATATTTTATTTGTATTTGCAATTGCTAATTCAATAGTTCCTTCAGCTGTAGCAATAGTATTTAAAACAGCTAGTTCTTCTCTTTTCATTATATCTATTATTTTTATGTACTTATCTTTCTCCATATTATAAATCTCTTGCGATATTGAACCAGCAATTAGGAGTTTACCATTTAAATTATCAATTAAATCTTTTATTAAAATTTCCTCTTTACTAAATGGTGCATTTATATTTATTCCGTTTTTTGAAAATGGAATAGAACTTATAACTACTTCTACTTTTTCATTTAAAGCTTCTTTTAATTTGTTACATACAAATATATTTTCATTATTTTTTAGTTCTTCAGCTTTTTCTAGTCCATATGTATAAATCTTATTTTCATCTTCTGCCAGCATTTTAGCTAATTTTACTATTCTTAAGTCTCCACCTATAACTGCAAAATTTTTACTCATAAAATCCCTCCATTAATATATTATTTATATTTATATTTATACTTATTATTATATATATTTAATAGTAAGAATTTTATGAGTTTCTATTATATTTCAATAGTTATTATTAATTAATCATGCTTCTCTTTCTGATAATCTATTTCAATATTTTCATTTTCTAATTTATCCAATTCATTTATATTCTTTTCATCTTTCTTTACATTTCTTCTTAATAATTTAATATCATTGTAACTTAGATGTCTTGTAATCTCTGACATTTCTTCTAAATGTTCTTTAGCCATTCGTTCTTTTTTAGTTATTTTATTATAATCTTCTTCTCTTTTTTCTAGATTAAATGGTATTGATAATTTAGCTATAATAGGTATAAAAATTGGATCTTTTTTCACTTTAGCTACTATCTTTTCACTATCTATATCTATTGCAGTATTTGCATATTTTATTGCCATATCTTTTTCGCCTTTTATTAGTGAAATTTTTGATAATTCATAATATGCATCTGCTGAAAGTTCATCTTCTTCAATCGCCTCTAAAAATTTCTTTTCAGCTTCTTCTATTTCTTTATATATTAAAGCTATTTCTGCTAATGAATATTTTGCATTATATGCTAAAGAATTAATTTCAGCTGCTTTTTCATAACATATCTTTGCATTTTGAAAATCGTTTAACATTGTATATGTAATTCCTAAATTATAGTTTAAATCATAACTTAAAGGATTATATTTTAAAGCATCCTGATACACCGCAACCGCTTCTTTATACATTTGCTTGTCCATTAATATTTCACCTAATAATTCAGACGCTTTATATGTATCTGGTTTTTTCTCTAATAAATTAAATAACATTTCTGAAGCTTCATCTTTTTTGTCTAAATTATCTAATAATTCAGCAACTTTATAATATGAATCATAGTCTTTTTTATTTAAATCTATTGCTTGCACATATTCATCAATTGATTTTCTCATTCCTCCTTCATGTTCATATAATTTAGCAAGTAATAAATGAGCTTTATATGAATTATTATTCTTTTCAATAACTTTTAACAAAATCTCTTTGGCCTTTTTTGTATTTTCAAAAAATAAATATATTTGTGCTTTCTTTAAATTTATTGTTTCAAATAATGTTATATTACTTTTTTCAACAATTCTTACTGATAAAGGCAATATTACTGATAATATATATTTTAATATTACAAATAAAATATTTAAATCAACTGTAAATAATACATCAATAAAATTTAAAGCTATACCTATTGCTTCTAAAACTAGTATTGTCACATAACTAGTATCATTTCTTCTTATCATTCTAAAAAACATATAAACAAATATTAGAAATGATACAAATGTAAATATTAATTGTTCTACTATCATTTTGTTTCTCCTCTTATTTTTTCCTATATTTTATTTCATTTTTTGCTATTTGTCTAGTTTTTTTACTAACTATAAAGCTTTTCATATATATTATAATCTCTTAAAATTTTCCTTACGTAATTATTAGTTTCTTTATATGGTATCTTTTCTATGTCTGAACCATCTTCCTTTATTGTTCCTTCTTCTATCCATTTATCCACAGTTCCTATTCCTGCATTATATGCAGCTAACGCAACTTCTTTGTTTTTATATTTTTCTAATAATTGTGATAAATATTTTGTTCCAATATTAATATTGTTTCCTGGGTTTAAAAGTTCTTCTTTTATATTTTCAAAATCTATATCTATATTAGCTTTCTTTGCAACATCACTTGCTGTTTCTTCCATCAATTGCATAAGTCCTAGTGCTCCTCTATTTGAAACAGCGTTGATTTTAAAATTACTCTCTGCCTTTATTACTGCATATATAAGATTTTCTTCTACTCCATATTCTTCTTCGTATATTGTTACTATTTCACTGTATGTTTTTGGATACATTATCTTTAGTAGTTTATCTTTAAATATTAATAGAAAAACAAATACTAATAAAATTAGTCCTATAATAATAAGTATTTTTTTGTTCTTCAAATTTTCTCTCCTTTCATATGTATTTCCCCTATATTTTAAATACATCACTTACAATCATACCAGTTATTTGCTTCTGATATCTCTGCTATCAATGGTACATCTAATTTTATTGCACTTTCCATAGATTTTACCATAATTTCTTTTACTTCTTCTTTTTCTTCTTCAATCGTTTCTATCATCATTTCATCATGTACTTGTAATACTATTCTTGATTTCAAATTTCTTCTTTCTAATTCATTATATACTTTTATCATTGCAATTTTCATTATGTCTGCTGCCGTACCTTGAATTGGTGTGTTCATTGCTGCTCTTGATCCAAATTGTCTAACCATGTAATTTTTTGATTTTAATTCTGGTATATATCTTCTTCTATGGAATATTGTCTCTACATATCCTTTTTCTTTTGCTTGCTCTGTTATATCATCCATAAATTTCTTTATTTCTGAATATTGTTCTAAATATTCTTCTATATAAATTTTAGCCTGCTTTCTTGATATTCCTAATTGCTCTGCCAATCCAAAATCACTTATTCCATACACAATACCAAAATTTACTGCTTTTGCATTGCTTCTTTGTTCTTTTGTAACTTCTTCTATTGGTGTTTTAAATACTTTTGAAGCTGCCTGTTTATGAATATCCTGACCTTCTCTAAATGCTTCTATCATATGTTCATCACCAGATATATGTGCTAATACTCTTAGTTCTATTTGTGAATAATCTGCGTCTAAATATATTCTATTTTCTTCTGGTTTAAAAACTTTTCTTACTCTTTTTCCTAATTCAAATCTTGTAGGTATATTTTGTAAATTTGGTTCTGTTGAGCTTATTCTTCC
>CAMFER010000063.1 GCA_945949485.1 uncultured Clostridium sp.
AATGAGTGAAAATATTTCACTCATTTTTCTAATGGACTTTTTTTACAGCCCCTTTTATAAATCTTCTTCGTTAGTATTTTCTAATACATCCAAAGTTTTTAAAATAAAAATTTTCTTTTTATCACTTAACGAAGAAATTTTATTTTCTAATTCGATATCTTTAGTTAGTTTTTTATTTGATATAAAATCTTGAAAAAGTACATTAGGAGTTATACCTAAAATATTCATACATTTTATTAAAGTTTGATTTTTTAAACCACTAACTCCATTTTCTACTCTAGAAATATATTTTATAGAAATTCCTAATTTTTCAGCAAGGTTATCTTGTGTTAAATTATTTTTTATACGATATTCTCTTAATATCTTTCCAAAACTTGTATTTATTTCTACTTTTGAAACTTTTTTCATAATATACCTCCGATATAAAAACTATCAGTATAAGTATACCAACAGAGGTTATTAGTATAAACACACTAATAATACGACAAAACTCGACATGTTGCTTTTAGTAAAAATTTTAAAAACTAGTATTTATGCCAAAAGGAGAGAAATGAATTTTAAATATTTGTATAACTAAAAGTACAACACACATAACAGCAAAGAAAAACGAAGCAAAACAAAATATCGAAAAACGATAAAAAAATATTGACAAATAATAAACGAAATAATATGCTATAATGGAAAAAGGAGTTGAAAATATGAATATTATTTTTTTTACAAGTATTATTTTAAGTTTATTACACTCGATTTTATTTTGGGATAGAAAGCCAGGTATTTCAGTTTTTATTTTCACATTAGCTACGGTTGGATATCTAATTTATGTTCTATATAAGAAAAATAGAATTATTAATAGATATGGATTGTTATTTTCTATTCCGATAGTTTTATTAAGTAGTACATACTTTATTTTCAATAATGAATTATTTTCTATTATAAATGGATTAGTTATTATTGCATTATTTATAGTTATGTGTATATATACATGCAAACCAAGATTAAAATTACCTAATTTTATATATGAATTTATTTCGGTAATATTAGGAACATTAGAGTCAATAGGAGATATAATAAAGGAAATAAAAAGCTTAAAAAGAGATAAAGCAGGAAACAGTAATACTTTTAAGATTATAAAAGCTATAGTTATTTCAATACCTATTATATTAATAGTATTAGCATTGTTAATGTCAGCAGATCAGGTATTTGAAAAAGCGTTTAGGTGGATATTTGATTTTATAATAGATATATTAGCAGTTGATGGTTTATTTACAACTATTTTAAGAATAGGATTAATGATTGTAATATTTTTAATAATTGGCGGCTTTTTAGTTAATGTAGTTGAAGAAAATACAATGTTTAATGATAATGCAAAAGAAAACAATAATGAAGAAAAAAATAAAAAATCTTTTGATTTTTTAACAGCGAATATGATTTTTACTATATTAAATATTATTTATGCTATTTTTAGTATAATTCAATTTTCTACATTGTTTACTCATTCTGCTAATATTACAAACTTTAACTATTCTGAATATGCAAGACAAGGATTTTTTCAATTAATGTTTGTAAGCTTTATAAATTTTGGACTTTTAATGATATTTAATATAAATAAAGTGGCAGATGGAGATAAAAAACTTTACACAAAAGTAATGGAAATAGCAATGATAGTATTTACTATTGTAATTATAATTTCAGCATTTTATAGAATGTATCTTTATGAACAAACATATGGATATACATATTTAAGGATATTTGTATACTTTATATTATTTACAGAATTGGTCTTAACAATACCTGTAATAATGTATATATCAGGAAAAGATTTAAATTTATTAAAAATAGCGATAACTACATGCACCATTATGTATGTAATCTTAAACTTTATAAATATAGATAATTTAATAGCTAAGAAAAATATAGATATGTATTTTGAAAATGGAGATTTAACAAAATTTGATTTGAGTTATATAATTACAAATACAAACACAGATGCTATTTCTCAAATAAAGAGATTAGAAAAAGCAAAAGACCAAATAATTGTAGACAGAGTTGAAAGTTATTTAAAAGATAAAAAAAGCATATTAAGTGATGAAGAAATGAAATGGCAAGAAATGAATCTATCTAAGTTATTTGCGTTGAGTATTTTATAATAGAGGAGAGAAAATAAAAGATGAAAATATTAGGAGAAAAAAGTTTATCCGCAGTAATAAGAATATTTTTGATAATATTATTAGTTTTATGTACTTTAGTAATTTTAACAGGAGCAGTTATTGTAATTAAAGATCTTAATTTTTATATAAATACAAACCTAGGTAGAAGTTTATTATTAATGTATATATCAACAATTCCAGCAGAAGTTTTGATAATACAATTTATTGGTATATTTAAAAGTCTAAAAATAGCAAATATTTTTGATATTAAAAATTTAAATAGATTAAAAGTGGCATATTTATCTTCTATTATTATGGGAATAATTTATATGTTAAATAGTATAGTTATCGTTATAGGATATAATAAGGAATTTGGATGGATGACAATATATTTAATCTTATCAATGATAATAACATTAGTATTCTTAATATTTGGAATTGGTTTGGTAGTTTTATCAGAAATATACAGAAAAGCTATACAATATAAAGAAGAAAATGAATTAACAATATAGGAGGAAAGATATGTCAATAGTAGTTAATTTAGATGTAATGATGGCTAAAAGGAAAATGTCTTCTCAAGAATTAGCTGAAAAGATAGGAATAACACAAGCAAATCTTTCTATATTAAAAACCAATAAGGGGAAAGCGATTAGATTTACAACATTAGATGCAATCTGTAAAGAATTAGATTGTACACCGGGAGATATTTTAGAATATAGGAGAGATTAATTGTGATTAAATACAAAGATAAAATAGAAAATATAAATGAATTATATAATTTAATAGAAAAAGATGAATTAGAAGAATTTGAGATTTCTAATATAGATGAAAGCGATTTGGTTGCAAGTAATATTGATATAAGTAAATGTAAGTTTGAAAATTGTATATGTGTAAAAAGCAATTTTGAAAAAACAAGTTTTACAGATGTAATATTTAAAAATTGCGATTTTTCAAATAGCAATTTTAGTAATGCATCTTTTACAAGAGTGTCATTTATAAATTGCAAATTCGTAGGATGTGAGTTAATTGATACAGAGCTATACAATGTTGAGATAAATGAAAGCAAATTTTCATATTCAAATTTTTCTCTTTCAAATATAATAAATACTAATATTATTAAAACAGATATTTCAAATGGCAGTATAAATGAATCAAAACTAAAAAATGTTAAATTTGATGAAGATATGTTAATAAATATAGGATTTTTCAGGACAAGTTTAAACAAAATAGATTTAACTACATGTCAAATAGATGGTATGATAGTTGGAATAGATGATTTGAAAGGTTTAATTGTTAACGAGTTTCAAGCACTTGCTTTATCAAAAATGCTTGGTATAGTTATTAAATAAAAAAGGAGGTAACAAATGATAAGAAAATTTAAAGAAGAAGATACAGTAAAAGTTATGACAATATGGACAAGAGGAAATTTTCAGGCTCATCCATTTATAGATAAAGATTACTGGCTATTAAATTTTAATCGCGTGAAAGATGAATATTTAAAAAAAGCATATACTCTAGTTTATGAGGAAAACGGAGAAATAAAAGGATTTATAAGTTTATTAGATGATGAATATATTGGAGCTCTTTTTGTCAGAGAAGATTCTAGGAGAAAGGAAATTGGAAGAAAATTAATAAACAAATTAAAAGAAAACCATAGTAAATTAATTTTAAATGTGTATGAGAAAAATGTTAATGCAACATTATTCTATATTGCACTTGGATTTGTAAATACAAAAATACAAGTAGATGAAAAAACAAATGAGAAAGAATATATCATGGTATGGAAAAATGAAAAGGAAAATTGTGAAAAAATGTAGACAAAAAAATAGTGATATATTAAAATAAGATAGGTGATAATAATGAAAAAAGATTTACCAGTAGTAGAGATAAATGATAAAAAATACATAGTAGAAGACTTTGAAAAAAACAAAAGGATATATTTAAAAGAAGTAAGCGATAAATATAATAACACATTATCTATAAAAACAAATAAAGATGGAGTATTAATGACGGCTTTTTCAGAATTAATTGGGGATATAGATGGAGTGTATTATGCAGTAAGATTAAAAAAAGATAATCAAAATAATGAAACTTATCAATATTCAAATGAAGGATATATTGGAGAATGGAATCCTATAGAAGGGATTTTAGAAGCATATGAGTTTATTAAAGAAGATATTTCTAATTTACGTGAAACAGAGAAAATAATGCAAGAAAGAGAACAAAAAGACGATAAAAAAGAGATTGATTATGAATTTAGGATGGTTATATATAAAGGATCCATATTTAAAAGAGTGTTTAATAAGTTAAAAATATTCTTTGGAATAAAAAAAGCTTATATATAAATAGATAAAATAAAAAACATTACTATTTTTAGTAATGTTTTTTTGGTGAGCCAGGAGGGATTCGAACCCCCGACCCCAGGCTTAGAAGGCCTGTGCTCTATCCAACTGAGCTACTGACCCATATCCAATGGACAATAAATATAATAGCACAAAATATAAACAATGTCAACAACAAAAGACGAAAAACAATAA
>CAMFER010000064.1 GCA_945949485.1 uncultured Clostridium sp.
GTTGCCTTCATATTAGAATCTTTCCATTGAGCTCCATAACCAACAACTAACATTGCATTTTGTAATTCTTTAAAATTAGCAGTATTTTTTCCTACTACAGGATCATTTACGTGTGAAAAACCTGCAATTTTTTTAGCATCGTCTGCACTATAACCTATTTTTTGCAATGCTTGTAAGAGTGTAACTTTATTTTTTTCTTCATTCTCTATATCTATATTTTTAAAATTGTCATAATTAAGTCTTGTTACGGTAGCACCATTAGAATAATCAACATATTCCAAACTAAAAAATCGGGATAATTTTTCTGTATTATGACGATACATTTTTGCAGTTGCATTAGAAAAATGATATCCTGTCTTTTGATTTTTTATACCTGATAAAGTAATTGATGGTGTTTCAAAAATCTTTCCATCATCATTGTTAACGTCAATATGAGAGTATCCATTGCTCCATCCATTACGATATTGATTATCTTTTGCATCATTTGATGGAAAAGCATATTCTGCAAATTTGTCTTTTGCAATATCATAATTGCTATTCATCTTTTTGGTTTTGTCATTGTATTTATATATTCTACTTGTAAAACCTCTTGCATTATTCATTAGTAAATTAATAGATGCTGAGGTTGGTTTAGATATAAGTTCTGCGTCATCTTTATTATTTTTAGTAACAGTTACTTTTAATTTACTTTCATCATAACTAAATGGGTATTGACCTGTTATTCCTGTAACACTGACTTTATAAGCTGGATGCTTTGCTGTTGTTCCAACATAAAAAGTCATTTCTGAATTTGCTTTCCATTCTTGAATAGTTACCTCGTCCTTTACATCGTTATATGATTTAAGTGCATACTCTTCAACAGTGGATGTATGTTTACCGGAAGTCTTATAGCTTTTTGTACCGTCTTTTTGTACTAAATCTAATTCATAGATATCTTTTTCGTTTCCAAGAACTGTACATTTTTCATGAAATAATTTAGAGTCTTCTGTTGTTAAGGAAGATAATAAACACCCTACATATTTTGGATCTGTATTAATCACATATTGATTTAATAATTCTGTATCTGTGTTTTTCCAATCAAGTGCAATAAGATCAGAACCTATATCATATTCGTTATTTGACTCCGCTATATATGGAGATTCTGTATCTATATCTTCTAAAATAAGATTTTTTGTTAATGCATATTCACCATAAAATTTATCTTTACCTGGATCTCCTAAATCTTCTCCACATTTAGATAAATCTTTCCCATATTGAGCAATTGCTGCTGTTGCGTAAGCCGTCGCATAGGAAGTTCCATATTTCCCTTTATAATTGCCAAATGCACTATAATCAATCGTCTTACCGTGATTTGAATATTCAGCAAAAGAAAATACTGGTTTTTTTACATTTGTATTAATTCTTTCGATTGCACTTATCGTAATTGCATTTTCAATATTAGCCGGACAATAGCTTAGTACATTCTTTCCATTGTTACCTGCACATACAACTACAGAAATGTCTTTTTGATAAGCTTTGTTTATAATATCTTCTAATTGTTTTGATGTTCCTAATAATTCCATAGAAATATTGATAATATCTACATTCATATCAATTGCATCTGAAATAGCACATACTAATCCTGATGTCGTTGCTTTTCCTTCTTGATTTGCAATTTTAATTGGAATTACAGAAACATTTGTGTTTGTATTCTTTAAGATAATATTTGTAATATCTGTTCCATGGCCATTATCATCCATACTAGAGTTTATATTTCCAGTATTTGAATAATTTATTTTACTATCAATTACACGATCTGTTTTATATGAAGAAAAATCATACCCGGTATCAATGACTGCTACTGTAATATTATCTTTTCTGATGTTTGCTTTTTTATTTACTAATACATCAGCTTCTTCTGTATCTATCTCCTTTGATTCAGAAGTATTCATTCCTTCTACTTTACCAATACTTACAATCTTATCTTCTTCGATACCAGACTTCTTGATGTAAGAAGCTGCATTCTTTTTCGTGTCAAAAGTATATACATACTTTCCATGTGTTTTGACAGATTTTATAATATGTCTATCTTCTATCTTTTTATCTGATAGAATTGTTTTCTTACTATAATCCTCTGATATGTCTGTTTTTCTTATTGAATAGGACAAAGGATCTATATCTTTAAACACTGTAAATATAAGAGCTAAGAGAAAAATAAAAACTCCACCGACAGATATCAACTTTTTCATAAGATTCTACTCCTTCCACATTAAATATTTCGTATTGAACTATATTAAATATGGAAAAAGAAAATACAAAAGAGTAAGTATTTCTACTTACTCTTTTGCCTGCTCTTATTTATTTGAATTTTACGGTTCTAACTTTTGTCCACTCAGAATAACAATATTTATAGTTACTGTTAGACAAGTCTCCTTCTCTTCTAAATCTAATATAATATGTTTTATTCTTTTTTAGATTTATTGTTTTCCCGTTCTTTTTATATTTGGAGATATTCTTTTTTAACTTAGAATTTTTGCATCCCCAATCATCAAATGTATATGATTTTATATTTTTCTTATTTTTGAAATTCTTATCTGTAGAAATTTGAACCCTTACACTGGCTCCATAATAACCATGTGTTCCATATGGTAAGTAAACTTGAATCTTTTGAGGTTTCTTATTTTTTTTGATGACTTTCAACCTAATATGTTTTGAATCTAAACATTCAGGTCCCAAATGATATGCATATAAATTATATGCAGAACTTTTTCCGTATTTCGAAGTGGCATACACACTAATAGTTCGATCACATTGATCACCTTTTAAAGTATATGTTGTAACATTTGGATCTTTAATAATGATTGGATCATTAGGTTTAGTTGCTCCTGTAATAATATATCCTGTTGCATTTGGAACTTTTTCCCAAGTAAGGATTTGTTTTTTTGTATCATTCAGTTTTTTACAGTATTTACATTCTCTACTGGTTATTTCATAATGGCCCTTATTTTCATATTTTACAACTGGAGGTTTTGTAGTTACTCTTACTTTAAACTTACCTTCTCTATAGGCTTCTTCACAGTTATCATCTTTAATCGATGTATAAATCCATGTTTCTCCATAATTAACACCAGTAACATTTCCTTCCTGATCTACGGTTGCAATAGAAGGATTTTCGGAACGGAAATTTGGTTTTACATAAACGGTCGTTCCTGGGTGACATTTATGAACTTTTATCTGATTTGTTCCTTCCGGATGAAGAGAAATGTATTTTGAACTATCGCTTCCATTAGACTCTTTTGGAAGATTATAGTTGTAAAGATATTTATCGCTGTACTTCCCATTACATGTATAATCTACAAAATATTGTTCTTCACTTTCTGCCGCTTCCGATATCAATGTTTCTGAAAACAATGACCCTGTAACAATCATCACAGCTAATGCAAATGCTGTGAACTTTTTCCCTATATTTTTTTTCATATTCATTCTCCTTCTTTTATCAATAAAGTTGTTAATATTATAGCATATTTTCATCATATATGATATATAGATATTTTTTCAGGAAAACGAAAAAGAAAATGAAGAAAATGGGAGTTTTTTTACTCTATCCATGTAGAAAAGCAAAATTGCATAATAGCTAAATGATACAGTTAAAGCTACAGTATTCCAAAGATTTCAAGCGGCAAAACAATAAAACAATTTAAGGGATAGTAAAAACTCCCATGATTGTAAAAGTCATGTGAGTTTTTTTACTCTTCGCTTATTTCATTTTTTGTAAAATCTATAAACGGAATATTCAATGCCGGATATTTAGAACTCATTGTCATCATAGATACAATTGGGCGTATATATGACAGCAAAGCTGCTGGTGCATTCGATTTCAAAAGAGATTTTACTACCTTTTCTTCAAGATCGCCCTCCCATAAAAATTTAGCACTCATCTTAACAAGAATAGTATAATCCGGTTTTATATTTGGTTTTATTGAAAATTTTATATAGGTAAGTGTTCTGACATAGCCGTTTTTATATTTTTTTTCATTAAAATTTCATTATTAAATATGGAGGTATCTATTTACAAAACTGCTATTTTTTACAATAAAAAAGGAGCATATAGCTGCTCCTTTCCTTTAAGTTAGTTTAATACCGTCAGTTTCTTACAGCGGATCTTTCCCCCTTCGTGAACTACGGCAGTAACGTCTTTGTAATAAACTTTTACTTTTATTACCAACTGCTTACAATAAGTTCTTGCTGCTTTTTCTGTCCAAGCAGATAAACCAAATGAGTTTTCACTATTAGAATAATCTGAAAAGCACTCATATGTTTCATTTGGTAAGTACTGATATTGGAAGTTAAAATTACTATATCTGTCTCTACGAATACCTTTATAAGCAATGAAATATTCATCATAGCATTCGTATAAACCTGTTTCTATTATTTTATTCTTCCAATACGATACTGGTTTATCAGAGTTATTGTTCAAATTGTATCCATATTCTTGTAAGAATTCATTTGATACTACCTGATATTGTGAAATTTCTTCCCAATAAACTCTATCA
>CAMFER010000065.1 GCA_945949485.1 uncultured Clostridium sp.
ATTTATTTTGTATATATATTATATTATATTTTTTTTAATTTTTCAATTTTTCTTTAATTACAATATGCCAAGTCATATTATTAGTATTACTTCTTTTTCTTAATTCACCAGTTGTTTTACTGATAAAATAATCAAAAGGATTAAATACTGAACAATAAGTGCCAAATAAATTTTGGTCAGAACAAAAAACTTTGTTATTTTCTTGATAAAACGCTGTATTAAATTTTAAAAGAGTTTCTTTATCTTTAATTGGAGCCGATGAAGTGCCGCTTCTTTTGCAATAAGGTTTTTGAATTTCAAAAGTATAATTATTAAAAAAATCATCAAAAGCCACAAAAGAAATATTATTATTATTAATAATAATAAAAGCCCCTACTTGTTTAGCTTTATAATGTTCTATTACAAAATTTCTACAAGTTTCTTCATCATTTTTACCCAAATAAATAGCTTCAGCATATGGGTTATTACTGATGGTACTTTTAGTAAATTGCCCGCATCGAGCACCATTAGTAATATCTTTTACTTCAATATAGCAATTATATAAAGGAGAATAAATATCTGAAATAGTAGAATTATTGTGTCCTTGGTAAACCGCATCATTATCATAGTTATTTTTAAACCATTCAAATGCTTTCTTTTCACTTTTCTCCCAATTCATCATAATATTGTTCCTTTATCCCTTTAAAAATATGAATTAACACATTTCTATCAATGGCATTGCCCAAGCAAAAACCCACTTCTCTAGGGGTTAAAACAGAACAAATCTTTTCTGCTTCTGCTTTAGTCCAACCCATTACTTTACAAATCTCAATTGGAGTAAGTTTATAAATGCTATTATTACGAAGATACAAACCACCGCTTGATCCGGCTTTTCCTCCACCAGAAGCAGTTAATGTAACTCCTTGTCCAAATATAGAATAAATTCGATTTCCTTGACCACCATTTTTATAATCACAGAGTTTTTTAGCTCCATTATAATATGGTGTAGTAATATCGTTTGGACCGTTATAACTATCAATAAAATATTCTTCGTTAATTGGCTCCAAAAAATCTTTTAAAGTAGTTTTAACATTTTCAGCTGAAGGGAAAATATACTTTTTTAAAGGAGAAATTACTGAAACCATAAATACACGATCCCTAATAGTCGCTCCGCCATATTCATAAGCTTTTATTTTCTTCCAGCTAGATATATAACCTAGCTAAGCTAGACTATTAATCCACTCTTGGAATTTTGGCATAAAAGTATTATTACAAATATTTGCCACATTTTCCATTAAAAGAATTTTTGGCTTCGGGGAAGAGAGCAAGAGACGGTATACTTCATAAATCAATGAAGAATTTTTTCCTTGAAAACCTTCTTGCTTTCCTGCAATAGATAAATCAGTACAAGGGAAAGAATAAGTCCAAATGTCTGCGTAAGGTAAAGTATTAATTTTTGTAATATCACCAAAATTATGATATTCACCATTTAGAGCTTTATACGCTTTCAATGGCCGTTCATCAATTTCACTAATACCTATTGATCTAATATTTGGATCGATCTTACGCAAGGCTGAAATCTATGTTCCAATTCCTGCGAATAATTCAATGATAGTCATTCTTTCCCTCACTCTCTATATATAATATAATATTTTTATTAAAAATCAAATTTATTAAACTTCAGGATGATGAACAAAAAATTCAATAAACAAGCCTTCATCTTGCTTACTATCGCAGAAAAGCTCAAGTTCATCGCCATGCTGACCAAGCAATGCACCAAGTGCAATATACTGTGAAAGTGCAGATTTCATATTATATCTATCGCCCTGCGGACTTGCCAGCCATACATTACTATGAGCACGATTAACTGCTGCGATAAAATCTTCAACCTGCTTAATATTTGTCAACTTCATTATTTTAATTCCTTTCTATTGGAATATGGTGCTCCCGTCGGGACTTGAACCCACATCTGGCGATTTGGCCCAAGATGTTAGATTTGAACTTACATCTTTCTTGCGCATAGACTATTTTACCATTTAAACTAATCTTGGATAAGTCGCCGGCTCTAACCAATTGAGCTACGAGAGCATTTATTTAATTTCTTATTAATTACTTATATATTATATTATATTTTTTTAATTTTTTCAAATTAAAAAATTTACCCAAGACTCTTTATACTTTTGTCCGAAGCGTGGATTTGAACCACGATTTTTTAGATTGAATTCTAATGTCTTAACCATTTGACTACTTTGGAAGTAATTTGCTGTTAAAGTCTTTCTCTTTTTATATAAATATTATATAATATTTTTTATTAAAAATCAAATAATTATTTTATTCAAACAAGACTTATTTGGTTTGGTTCCGTTGGGTTTAACCGCTTCCCTACCTCCGCCATATAGTGGTGGGGAGGGCAGGATTCGAACCTGCGTAGCATTTGCGACGGATTTACTGTCCATTTCTTTGCTGTTAAAGTCTTTATTTTTTCTTTATTTTATATATATATTATATATTAATTTTTTAATTTTTTCAATTATTTCTTATTGTATAAGGCTGATAAGGTAAATGTCCTTCTTCTTCAATTTTATTCTATAGTTTTGTATAGAAAGAATAAATTTCAGAAAACTTAAATCCAGTATCACACTCAAGAAAACAAGGATAACAAGGAATAAATTCTTCATTGCTCTAATAAAGCTTAGTATTATAATTTAAACAATTGCCATCATTAAAATACATACAATTTTTTTTATCACAAAAAATTTGTTCTTTTTCTCTATCAATGATTGCTCTACAATTTTCTTGAAATTTAATTGTTAATGCTTCTTCTTTTACTAAATTATGTCCTGCTGAGTAAAAAATATCTCTATAACATACATTTTTAATCATTCTAGCTTGTTTAAAAACTATTTTATTTTTGTTTAATAACTAAACTTCTGTAGCTAAAATAAAAGGTTTAGATGACTAAATTTCTTTTGCTATTTTATCAAAATGAGAAGTACCATCATCAATATCATGTAAATAAATTATATTAATTTCACAGATAGGAAAGACACTGGTTAAAATTTTGCATTTATCATTATTAAATTCACCTAAGTCATAATCCTAAAATTCATTTTTATCATAAATAATTCTTAAAACCATTATTATAGTCCTAACTTTTCAATTAAAGTTCTTAAATTTTCTTCTTCCTCTGGACTAATTTCTGTAGCTTTCTTTGCAGGCTGAATTGTTGCTCCATCTTCAAAATTAAGTTCATTATTACCAAAATCCATAGAACCAAAATTTTCCACAGGAGTTTTCGGACAAGTTAGACTAATTGCAATCTGTACATTTTGGCCGTCTTCATTCATGGCAATATAATATTTTTTGTCATAAACTCCCAAATATCGTTCTCCAAATGCATTAGCAATAATTTTTACAGCTTCTTCTTTAGCTTTAGTTCCTCTAGCCATTATTCATTTTCTCCTAATAATAAATCTTTTAAATTTAAAGTATTAATTTTATAATAAGGTATTCTAATTAATGGTATATTATTTTTTTTACACCATTCATTTTTTATATTATCATATTCTTTAATTTGTTGTAATTTTTCTATACTATATAAAGAATTCGGAATAGTCATATAATGCTATTCTCCATCAAATTCTATCAAATACTAATTATTTATATAAAAATCAAATTTTAATTTTACTCCATTTGGAGAAAGACAATCTGAAAAAGTTTTTTGAGTAATAAAAGGGATAGAATTTTTTGTAAGAATTTCAATAATTTTTTGTTCTCCTTTAGACTTTAAACAACCACATGACTATTTTTCGCCCTTGGTTAAAATCCATCCTGTAGCTTCAGTTAAATTTCCGCAATCACATTGGCATAACCATTTAGACTCATTATTTATAGTTGGTAATTCTTTAATAACTACTAATTTCCCGAATCTTTTTCCAATTAATTTTAATTTTAACTTTTCAGCAGTGATTTTATATTTTTGACATCCACAACTTGTAGTATGTCCTTCCCTTAAATTACTAGTAGGCACATAAGTAATATTACCACAATCACATTTACATTTCCATACAATAGAACCATTTTTTCTCTAATCAGTAGGACCTAATACTGTAAGAGAACCTATCCGCTATCCCGTCTTATCTTTAGTATTACTTTTCCCTACTAATTCTTTTCTCTTACATCCACAACTTTTTACTTTACCACATCGTAAATTAGATCCATTTACTACTATTTCTTTGCCACAATCACATCGACAACGCCAGCTAATACGATTATTATAGTCTCTAATAGGAACAATAGCTGTTAAATAACCAAATTTCTAATTACTAATATCTTTTAAAGTGCCCATTTATTATTCACCTCTATTATTTGTAAAAAATTATAAATAATAGCATATAACTTTTTGTCCTAACTTATTCATTCTCCCTATCAAATAAAATTTCATCATAACAAGCTTCACAATAGTAA
>CAMFER010000066.1 GCA_945949485.1 uncultured Clostridium sp.
GAGTTAAATACAAATAATTAGTTTTTTTCTTTTCTCATTATGTATTATTGTGTTTTGTGTGTTTAGATAAATTTACACTTATTGTTTTGAGAAAGATTCATCTTCCAACGAAAGAAATCAGTTAGTTAAGATAGCAACCCCTATCCCCCTAGCTGGTTTCTTTTTTTATTGTTTATTTCAATATATACATCTATCTATAATAATGCTTTTATTTATTTTATATATTATTAATACAAAGAGCCATTTCAGTACACTTCTTTGACTATTTTTTAACAAAGTTATGTTAATCATCTTTTTTCAATAAAAAAAACAAACCTTATCGGTTTGCTTTTCTTGAAACTTTTTTCACATAATCAATAGACAAATTTAATTTTTCAGATATTTGTTTCAAAGTATATTTTTTTCTTTTTAATTCTAAAATTTCATTTTCATTATTTAATTTACTGGATTCTCTTTGCGTAAGTCCGTTTTCATCCCTTCTGTTATCTCTCCTGTTTTTATTGTTTCTGTAATATTTCTCCGACTTACCTATTATTGTAGCCATTTCCTTCTGTTCTGACGGTGTTATATCTAGTAGCTTGATTAATTTATCATTGGAGTATTTATAAACGCTCTCAGTCGCTCCTATAGCTCCTGAACGTGTAGCGTTAAAAACTTCATTTATTTCTAGTGGCTCAGTAAATGAATTATTAATTTCAATCACTTCTTCCATGACTAAATCATCATCTCCATGATAAACATTTAAGAAGTATCTAATTAGAAACAATGTAATTTCTCTATATCCAGTCATTTCATAATTTCTAATTTCTACCAGCTTTTTTATATCCTTAAAGCGTGTATAATATAAATTGTATAAGTTGAAAAGTGAAACAAATTTTTTCTTTCTACCCTTTTTCCTAACCCCTTTAGGTTTTTGTTTCTCTTTTCTATCCTCATTCACTTCTGGAATATAATTTTCTATTATTTCATCTAATGTATATTGATAGTCGTAAGTATCAATTACTTTAACTAATTCATTATTTTTACTATTTGTAGAGCCTACAACTCTAAGCACCCTTGTAGCGTCCAATGCCTTGTTATCAGCCCCTAAATCTTTAAGTTTTTCATATAAATACTTTTCTATAAGTTGCCATTTGGGTAAATCTTCTGCAACAGTATTTTCAAGAAAAATTATATAATATAATCCTCTCCCACTATCAACAAGCATATTCGGAACTGGTATTTGTCCGTATAAATCATTTTCCATAAAGTATTTTACAGCTTCTTTAGATAGATTTACTTTATAACAATCAATATCAATATATAGAGCCTTTAGCTCCTTTAAATGAGTTAATCGTCTGCTCCTATTATTAAAAGTATTTTGAGATATATATACATCTTTATCATTTAAATTTATGCTTAAATCGTTTATACCCTCAAAATAATATTGTTGCCAATGCTTTTTCATTTTAGCAACTGTGATAAATCCTTCGCTATTTTTGTGTAACGTATTAATATAATTGTTCATTTTTCCACTTCTTTCCTACTATGAAAAAAATAAACTTTGTGTTACAATATTAATACAATAAATTTGTCTATATTAATCTGCGTAAAGAATGTGAGCGATTTCGCTCCTTTTTTTATGCTTATTTTTATGTCTATTTTTATTATACCCTTTTGTGCGATGTGTTACAATAACGTTAAGAGGGGGTAATATTATGAAATATATAGATAAGGCTACATTTAACAAATTGGGGATAAAAGAACAAGTTAAGCTTTTTAATAGCTTATTGCAAGAACATAACAGTATTAAAGAAGTCTGCGACTACATAGGCATTTCATATTCAACAATTAGAGATAGATTTTCTAGGTATAAATATATATTTAATAAACATTCAAAAGCATATGAATTAAATTATAATAAGAATAGGAATATAGAAATTGAAAAAATAGTTGAAGATATTATGTCAAATATTAATAGAAAAAGGTTAGATATTTACGAACTAAATAAAGATGATATAGGGGAAATTACAGTTAGATCTTTTAGAATTTATGAAAATATACTTAACGATTTTATAGACTTCTGTCAAAATTGTTCGTTGAAGCAGTATGATGTTCTTTCGTTGTTTATCCTTGAGGGCATGGAGAGATATAAAAAGGCATAAAAAAATAGGTGTGGGGACACCTATTTTTTTAAAACATAGATTTAAACATAGATTTTAAAATAAATCTGAAAGTCAACAGAACTTTAAAAAGTTTTGACGAAACCCTTGGTTGAATAAACCAATCAAAATTTAGCTTTAATGAAATAATATAAACTTAATAATGTATAGATATTGATACATATATGATATATATATTCATTTTAAAAGTTTATTGTATACTTATCAATATTATAAAGGTTTTTATATATATTAATAGAATTTAATTAATAACGGGGTGTGATATGTATGAAAGAAATTTTTTTGAATGGATTTAATGATGACCAAATATATATTATACAACTGATAGGATTGGATAATTATTTGAAGCTTTGTGAAGCTTTTGCAGGTGAGAGTATATACATTCCTAAGATGAAAAGTAAAAAAATTTCTGAAAGAAATGAAAGGATTAAAAAAGAATACAACGGAAAAAATTTATTTTTCTTATCTAAAAAATATAATATATGTGTTAGACAAGTTAGAAGAATTTTAAAATCGTAAATTCACAATATTCCCCTTGTATAAATAAATAAAAGAGCGACCATGAAAATGGTCGCCCTTTTATAGTCATGAACAAGTTATTAGCTTTAATGATATAGACATTTTTGGAATTTGTTACGAATAATCCTCTTGTATTTTCTTAATTATATCATACCTCATTATTGTTTTTTGTGCTAGTTGTTTTAGCTCATTTTTTACATTTTCTTCATTTTTTTTAGTATCGAAAGAAAATATAATCTTTCCAGTTTCATCAGTAAGAAAAACATAATTATCATCTACTCTGAAACATTTTATTGTATCTTCTCTTACAATATCAATTCCATCTACCCACATTATTATAAATACCTTCCTTTCAAATTAGCCTTATTGTAAGTATAGCGCGAAATTACGGGTTCTACATCTAAAAATAAATTATTATTTTCAACTTTCCCATTATATACATATTTACCAGTATATATTTTATTTTTGACTATGCAATGTACTCTTTGCTTTGACATATTTACTTCTTCACCTATTTTTTGAAATGTATATCCTTTTATTCTTAGCTTAAAGATTTTTTTTACTATTTCAGCTTCTTCCTTATTAACTACCAGCTTTTTATCTTTCATCATATAACCAAAGGGTGGTCTGCCACCACTAGATACATTTTTCTTGTTATTCGCTAACCTTCCACTTTTAGTACGCTCTGCAATTATTTTTCTCTCAAATTCAGAGAAACTACCTAACATTTGTAAAAATAGCATTCCTTGAGCAGTTGACGTGTCAAATTGTTCAGTTACAGATATAAAATCAATTTCTAATCCTTGGAGATATGAAATCATGTTCATTAGATTCCTTAAACTCCTATGTATCCTGTCGGATTTGTAGACTACAATAGCATCAATTTTATTTTCTTTATCGGCTATAAACTTAATTAATTTTTGATAATCTTCTCTAGTGTGTTCATGCTTCGCAGAAATTGCTTCGTCTTTAAATTCTTTTATTATATTTATATCATTAAGTTTACAATATAAGTTTATCTTTTCTCTTTGAGTTTCAATGCTTGTATTATCTATTTGGTTTGCTGTTGAAATCCTCAAGTAAGTCACTACCTTTTTAGTTGTCATTATTAATCCCTCTCTATTTATTTGTATTCATCAATATTCAAGAACTATTTGTGTACTAATACATAAAAGCCATAAAATCATATTTGTTATAAAGTCTTATCAATTCTCTATCTTTTGTTATTTTTTCAGCTTCTTCTTTTTTAACTTCAAAGCCTATGTAGTTTGTATTTGGAGTAGCACCCATTACATAATATTTACCTTTTTCTTCAAGTAATATAAATTCATTTATTTCATATATATTTACAGTTTCAAAAAAAGTATGCTTTAATACTGTTCCTCCTTCATCATTTTCAAATATATAAACTGGAATTGATAAAATTTCACTAAGTTCACTTTTATAAATCATTATTTATAACCACCTTTTTTATTTTTTTATTGCTAATATTTTGTCCAATTGTTAAAATTTTTAGTCAAATAAATTCAAATTTTTTTGACTGCTACGGACAACGTAATTTGTGTTACACAAGTAACACAAACGGTTTGAGTATAAAAAAGTCTTGAAATTATTTAAATT
>CAMFER010000067.1 GCA_945949485.1 uncultured Clostridium sp.
CTTAATTTTTCTAATACATCTACATCTGTTGAATATCCACTTTTTGTTTTCTTTATAACTGGTAATTTCATTTTTTCAAATAATATTTCACCTAGTTGTTTAGTTGAATTTATATTAAATTCTTCTCCTGCCATTTCATATATTATTTTTGTTATTACTTCTAATTTATCTGTTAATTCTTTTCCAAATTCACTAAGTTCTTTTTCATCAACATACATTCCGTTCCATTGCATATTTGCTAACACTTCAACAGTTGGCATATCAATTTCATTAAATAATTTAGTAGCATTAATATTTTCTAATTTTTCTTTTGTTATCTCTTTTATATTTTTAATTGCAACTACATTAATATTGCTTTTTTTCTTTTCTATCTCATATTCTTGTTTTTCTAATTCTTGATCATTGCTTCCTATTTGATCAAATAAATTTATTTGATTATCTTTTTCTTCTTTATTTCCTAAATATTCTTCTATATCTATTTCCAAATAATCATTTATTAAATTATTCATTTCAAGCTTATTATTTGTTGGATTTAATATATATGCTGCTATTGAAATATCATACTCAATTCCTTTTAAAGTTATTCCTAATTGTTTTAATAATATATATATCTTATTTAAATTAATACTTGTCTTTTTTATTTCTCCATCTTCAAAAAACTCTTTTAGTTTTAATACTTCATTTTCTTCTTTAAAATTAAAATATACTACCTTATTTTTTTCTTCTAAGTATATGCTAATCCCTGATATTTTTTCTTTTATTATCTTGTATTCATTTTCATCATCTTTTTTAGTTGAAATATACATTGTCATTTGTTTACTATTTTTTATTTTTTCTAATAAATCTTCTAATGATATTTCAATTTCTTCATATTCTAATTTATTTTCTTCTTGTTTATCGATAGTACTATTTCCTTCTCCTCTTAAATTAAATCTATCTATATACCTATTAAAGTTTAATTCTTTAAAAATGTTTAAAACTTTTTCTTTATCCCAAGGTTCTACTTTAAAATCTTCTAATTTATCCTCTATAGGCACTTCTAAATTTATTGTTCCTAATGTTTTTGATAAAAACGCAAGATCTTTGTTATTTACAATTTTTTCTCTTTGTTTTCCTTTTAATCCGTCTTCTTCTTTTTCTACTTGTTCATATAACTTTTCTATACTTCCAAATTTTTGAATAAGAGCTAATGCTGTCTTTTCTCCAATTCCTGGTACCCCTGGTATATTATCTGATGCATCTCCTTGCAAACCTTTTACATCAATTAATTGTCTAGGATCTAATCCATATTTTTCTATTATTTTTTCTCTATTATATTCATCTGTCTCAGTTTTTCCTGCCTTTGTATGTGGTATTCTTATTGTTACTTTATCTGTTGCAAGTTGAAAATTATCTCTATCTCCTGAAAGAATTATTACATCTAGACCTTTACTTTCTCCATATCTAGATAAAGTTCCTATTACATCATCTGCTTCATATCCTTCCATTTCAACTATATCTATATTCATTGCTCTTAATATTTCTTTAATAATTGGCATCTGTTCTGCAAGTTCATCAGGCATTCCCTTTCTATTTGCTTTATATCCCTCATACATCTTATGTCTTGCTGTTGGAGCTTTCAAGTCAAATGCTACAACTAAATATTCAGGATTTACATCCTCTAACAATTTAAACATAATTGCTAAAAATCCATAAACTGCATTTGTATATTTTCCATCTTTTGTTGTTAGCATTTTACTTCCCATAATTCCATAAAAAGCTCTATTCATTATACTATTACCATCTATTAAAACTAACTTACTCAATTCTCTTTCCTCCTAATTTCTATTTAACTATATATATCATATATAGTTATTTCTCCTTGTAATTCATAGTTCTTTTTCACATAATTTATTATTTCCATTGGAGTTTGCCAATTATATTCCAAGCTATCTTTCCTTATTAAAAATACTGCATTTTCTGTCTTTCTTTTATTTTCAATATCATAAATTATTTTCTTGTTACCATATCTTCCGAAATTTCCATTTAAAAACATATCATAATTTTTTTCATACATATCTAAAGGAATTTTATATGCAGCTGCATTTGCATCTAATATATATATTTTCACACCTTGCTCTTTCTTTTCCAATAAGTATGAATCTATTTCTTTTATTGTATTTCTTAAATCTTCATCTATTATTATTCCTTTATATCTTTCTATCTCATAATTAACATTTTCGTTAGCATAAAAGCTGTATATATTTATTGAAGCAATATATATGAAATATAGAATTAATGCCATTGAAAATAAATATTTTGTAAATGTCAAAATTTTATTTTTCATACTATCATTTATCTCTAAATTCCTATACACCCATCTTAATCCTAGATATATGTAATAACTTAGCAATATAAATAAAATATATCCACCGTCTAAAAAATGAACTTCATCTGTTATTGGAAACATTAATATAACTGGTATTAATGAATACATAAATATTGTAAATATTACATTTCTATCTTTTTTTCTAATGATATTAGAAATTAAATATATTAATGAGAATAATATAATTAGTGGTAAGATTACTCCAAGTATTTGAATATGTAATTCTTGATTTTCTAATAAATCTTTGTATGTTATAGCATTACTAAATGTTGATATTCCAAGTATTGCATAACTTATAAAATCATTTAATAAATTATTTGCTAATATGTATATTAAAAAAATAGCTAATGGAATAATTACTCCTAAAATTCTAATTCCTATTATTTTTAAAACATCTTTTATTTCTTCTTTTTTAGTTATTAAAATTATAGGATATATTAATGATATTCCTATTGCAATTACACCTATACTTTGTTTACTTAAGAAAACCAAAGAAACTAAAATCCCAATAAATATATTAGTCCATTTTTTATCTTTTAAATCTACTAAATTAACTTTGCTATAATCTTTTATCAAATTCATTTCTAAATTCAAAGCTATTAATATTAGAAATACTGCGAAGAAATTATAGTCTATTCTAAAATTTTCTACAAACATTAATCCTATAATGGATGTAAAAATAAATGATATTTTTTTAGATTTCATAAGTTTAAAAAATATTTTATATGTACTAAAAAATATCCCTGTAAAAAGCAATGCTGCGACAAATCTCATTACTATTAATTGATTTCCCAATAGTTTCAAAAATATTGCAGATACAAAACTAGCTAATGGTGTAACTATTATACTAAAATCTTTATATGGCAAATTTCCTTCTGCTATTTGTTTAGCAAAGTTATAGTTCCACAATTCGTCTAAATCACCAAGTGGTGTTATTATAATTATTGAAAATATTGTAATAAAAACTAATATTAAAATTAAATATTCTTTCTTTAGAATTTTTTTCATAATATCCTCATTTTATCATTTATATTAAAATCTATATTACTATATCATAAAAATAAAAATTACTCTATACTTTCGTATAAAGTAATTTAATTTTTCAAATTCTATATTATTTCATAATGTTTTTATTTTAGTCATTTCAACTTCAATTTTGCTATCTATATATCCTTCTATTATGCAATAATTTTTTATCTTAAGATTTCTATAGCACCAATCTGCTATTTCATTATATCCTTTTGCTGTTACTATACTTTTGTTGTTTAGTTCTATTTGAAATATAGCTATTGAATAATACTTTTTTACATTAATTATGAATTTAAATTCTATTTCACTTACTATTTTTCCATATACAATACATATATTCATTTTAATTTCCTTTTTACTTTTATTATTTATATATTTAATTTTATATTATTTTCTATATTTATATTTTCGTAAAATACATATATTCAACTATATTTACTAATACATATTTTACTGATTCTTTTTTACCTTTTATGGAAGGAACAAATCTCTTTAATACTAATACCTCATTGTATATATTTCTTAAAACATATAATCTAGGACTTGTATTAGAGTGTGGGGCGAAAAGTTTTGTTACTGTTGGCATTGTCATTATTACTGTTACGAATGCTAGCTCTATTGTTGCTGTTCTTGTTGTAATTGCCTCCTCTATTCACAAAAGAATTGCTCTTTCGATTTATCCCTATTTTAATTTTATTCTTTATAAAATAATTTATCTGTTAGATTTTTTAC
>CAMFER010000068.1 GCA_945949485.1 uncultured Clostridium sp.
TTCTCATAATAAAGGTACATCTGATTTTATAGTAAAAAAAAGCATTTTAATTCAAGAAATAAAACAACCTTTAAAGAGTTTAATAATAGGAATTAATATAACGTTTTAACTGGAAAAAATAATCATATTGAAACCTGTAAAATCATAGTAAAATTAATTTATAACCTTCAGAAACCCAGCAAAAAAAGATGAAATAGAGAACAAAACATATATCAACTTCTTTTAGGTTAATTTTACAAAAATAATTAATTTCAAGAAAACAAAGAAAAACAGAGTATCTTTTCACAACTTTGTTTTTTGTTCAATCAAATGCTCCATAATAAATAGCAAGAAATTTATTATAAATTATCCCAAATTTTTATTTTTCTCTAATGTAAAATTTCTTAACAATTCAAGGAATGTGATGATTTTTTTTGTAAAATTTGAATAATTTTTATTAATAATTATAATATACTATCCCATCATCTCCGATAAGAGCAAGTTGTCTACTGGGAAGAGGAGTAATACATTCAATTTTATAAAAATTATTTACAATAAACAATTTTGATTTTTCGTACTTCCTTTTATCCATTGAATAAACAGAATTATTAAGAGTGAATATAATCGCATCGTCAATATCATAAAAATCACAATATTTAATTCCTCCATCTTGTAATTCAATTATTGTTTCCATTTGAAAGGGGCAGCAATTATACAGATAGAGGGTAGTCATATAGTATTCGCTTTGTTTTGGTAAGTACATAAATTTATTTTTACCTATCATCTTTATTATATCCATGCTATCACAGTAAAAGTGGTACTCATGAACTTTTTGATATGTTTTTGTTTCATAGAAACTTATAAATTCTTTACTTATTACGATTAAGTTCTCATGTCCACACTCTAAAATAGCGTTAATATTATACTCACTGCGAATTCTCTTTATTAATTTTTGATGATTAAATTGGAAATCATAAATATATACAAAAAAGTCTGAAGATAACACTGTATTTTTATTTTTTAATTGTAAAGCAAAATAAAATACACCACGAATATAATGTATTTTTTTAAAAGGATATTTTCTATTGTTTATATATAAAAAACCAGTTTGACTTCCATTGAATAATAAGCATTTTGAATCATCAATTTTTACTATTAATTGGAAAATATTTGGAGGTTGATGAGGATTTTCACGATATTGTAATTTTTTTTCTATACATTTTGATTTAGTGTTAATAATTAGCATATCTAAGAAAGTAGATCCATATATTGCAAATCGTTTTTCGTCAATCACTAAAGATTTTGTAATTATTATTTTTTTTTCATCATTCAATTTTAGATTTTTATATAAAAATTCAACCTCATCCATTATAAAATAACCTTTGATTCCAAATGGTTGGTCAGTATAATATTTATAGCCAGTTAAATATGAATTTTCCTTGGTAATAATGAATGTATTTTTACATTTATTAATAAATTGTTGACATTGTTGATGAACAGTGAGTTCTAATTTTTGTTGTTTTCGTTTTAGTTTATCTTCATATATCTCTTTTTCTGGATAATCCAAGTAATCATCTTGATAAATATCTGTATTCTCCTGATTTGAATTGTAAGCTTCTTTGTATAATAAATTAAATTTCCCAATATTTAATAAATTGACATAATGTAGCTGTTTACTTTTGCTTGTGTCATAATTTTGAAAGAGGCATTGAATAAATGTATTTAATTGATGATTAATTTGACAATTCTTTTCATATGCCTTTATCAATGTTTCTTTATCTTTTTGAAGTTCCTCAATTTTATTTGTAATAATAGTTAACATTTTATCTTTTTCTTTACTCATATTATTAGTAATACTTTGTGTAGCAAAGGAAAATTTTCTCTTTATCTCTTTATAATATGAATTACTAAAATAGAAATCATTAATATCAACAATTTTATGGTAGTTGTGTGTTTGAATGCATGTCAAGCAAAGAAAAGTCCTACAATCTTTACAATATTTTTTTATATAAAACTTGTGATATAAACATTTGTCCTGTGATTTAATATCTAAGTGACTTGAAACGGCAAATAATTTAATAAATTTTTCTAGTTGAATTGAATAATTTCCGCAACCACATTCATATTGAATAATCCACCTTTCATTAAAGAATAAATGTTTAATAGCGGGGGTAGCTTGGCAATTAAAGCAACAAATGCACTTTTCCATAATTAACAAATAAAAAAAAAAAATAATTAAAACTATGGAAATGCTGTTTTCTAAATTATGCCTTGCTTTAATACTATTTATTAGTTATGTAAAGACACAGATACCTCTGAAATGTTCAAATGAGGAAAAGTGCTTAATCAAATTTGAAGATTATCTATCAAATAATGTTGGGCGAATAATCTACCAAGAAAATATTCAAAAAGATTATGAGAAAAAAGAAATTCATAAAATTAGAGGATATGGATTTATTTATGAGGAAAATAAACCTGTATATATATATGATATCTATAAAGTTAAAGACTCTGACCTCCATAGCGAGGAAAAATTTTTAGAGGAATCTCTATTTAACTTTTGGATCAAAGCTACACAATTTTCTAATGAAGTTAATGAAGGTAAGTAATATAATAATTTTATTACGATAGTTCATGAAAATGAGGTGACAAATTTCAACAGAGGGGGAACAAACATTTATAATAAAAGTGAAGATATTTATTCTAGAGCAATATCGGTATATATATACCTTTATTATTCACCATGCTTTAAATGCCTAACATTTTTCGAAAAAGTAATGGAGAAATATAAGAGACTCACTATTCACTTTTACTTTTCGAAGGAATACACAAACATAAGCTCCAATTACCTAGAAGCACGATACTCACCAGTTTTATCAGATTTATTTAGTTTTAGAAGATATATACCATTTCAAGAATTGAGTGAGAGATATAATAAAATACTATCAAACGGTTTCCGATTATTTTCAGGAAGATTGATTTTTCATACTTCTTTTTTGATTAAAAGTCAAAATAAAATATATGATAGGCTCTCGAGAAAGTTTTTAGAATAAAAGTTTGTAGTTAAATATTAAATTAAAAAAAACAATTTTTTACATTTATTTCTTTTAAAAGTAATATTCAAGCAAAAAGTGAATAAAGTTATATTAAAGGATTAGGAAAAAATATTGTTAATTACTTAACTTTTAATAATTAATTCAATTAAAAATAATGAAAATTATGTAGCTTTTTTTAAATTGTTAAATAAAACAATTTGAAACGATGAAATCAAGTGAATCGAAAAAAAAAATATTTAAACTATCCTTTGATTATGATAAGCAGAATATATCGAACCAAGAGAAAGAAATTATAGAAACAATTGAAGGTATGATAAAAAATACTGATAACTTAACAAAAAATTTTTATGATATTCCATTTAATAAAGAATTATTTTCTGAGGAATTATTGCAATATATTTTTTCTAGTCAAAAAAGAACAACACAAGATATAATATATTTATCTAAATTTTTATCAACTTTCCCAAGTTTTTTGAATATCATAAGTTGTCATAAAAATATTGAAGATAATGTTGAATTATTATTTAAGGTGGCAAAATATATTCAATGTGATAGTTACCAAAATAATCAAATAATTTTCCGACTTGGTGACGAAGGGGATAAATTTTATTTGATATCGAAGGGAAAAGTTTCAATTTTGATAAAAAAAGAAATAAGATTAAAAATCACACCTCAAGAATATATTAATCATTTAATTTTTCTTTATAATTCCGATGAAATGGAGCTACTAAAATTAACAATTGAATCGAATTGTTTTTTAAATGTCAAATGGAACATACCAGAATTTTTAATTACTAACCATAAGAAGGCAAATAAACAAATTACTATTGTTTCATCAATTCAGGAGTATATTAATTCAATGATACCTAAAGTATCAAATACTAATAATAGTAATTTGGAAGAATTATCTATCTGGTCCTATTTTAATGTTTGTGATTTAAAGGAGGGACAAACATTTGGCGATGTAGCACTTAGTTCAATGAACACAAAGAGAACAGCTACAATAATATGTCATGAAAACACTGAATTATATTATTTATCTTTTTAAAAATAGCTCCCTGAAAAATAGTTCTCATAATAAAGGT
>CAMFER010000069.1 GCA_945949485.1 uncultured Clostridium sp.
CAAAGTATTTTGCATCAATACTTTGAGCGTTTAACTGTCAAATTTGAGATTATAAATTTAATTACTAAATTATTCAATACTTATTTTCTTTTTTCTAAAAAAGAAAGGAATATTTTCCTTTCTTTTCTATTCTATATATTTTTATCAATGTTTGGAAGTATTTGTTTTTTTCTTGAAACAACACCTTCTAAAAACATTGAATTGTTTTCTAATTCTTTTCCAAAAGCTTTTTCTGTAACTTTTGATTTGTTTCCTAAGGCTATTATTTGTGAATTACTATTTAAAATATCTGTTATGGCTAAAATAAATAAATCCAATCCTTGTTTTTCTATTTCCCCATTAATTGCTTTTTCTAATTCTTCTTTTCTTTCTAATGTTTCTTCAATGCTAACCGTATTTACTTGAGCTATAACTATTCCAACACCGTTCTTTTCAATTTTCTTTGCATCCAAGTTAATTAATTCTTCTGCTGTAAAATCTGATAAATTAGTTCCTGCTTTTAACATTTCTAGTCCATAAGCTTTTATATCTATTCCTGCAATTTTTTCTAGTTCTTCTAAAGCTTTTTCATCATGTTTAGTTGTTGTAGGTGATTTTAAAATTAAAGTATCTGACATTATAGCACTTGCCATTAAAATAGCTTCTTCTTTACTTATTTCTAATCCTTTTTCTACAAAATCTTTATATAATATTGTGCAAGTACATCCATATGGTCTTGCTGTATAATATAATGGTTCTGAAGTTTCAAAATTTGCAATTCTATGGTGATCTACTACACCTATTATCTTTGCATTTTCAATTCCTTTCACACTTTGAGAAAACTCATTATGATCTACTAATATTACTTTTTGATTTTCTTCTACTTCTTCTAGAAGTTCAGGAGCTTCTATGTTTAAATAATCTAAAACATATTTTGTTTCTTTACTTATTTCTCCTAATCTCATAGCTTTTGAATTATTGTGACCATTTTTTATATTTAATTTTTCTTTTACCATTGCTGAACATATAGAATCTGTGTCTGGATTTTTATGTCCAAATATTAATATTTCTTTTTCCATAATAATTACTCCTATCCTTTTTTATTTTATATTACTATATACTATTTATATTAAAAACTCAATAAATTATTTTTATTTTTTTAATTATTCAAAATCTTTTCTAGTTCTTCTTTTGAAAAATTATATTTTTTATTACAAAAGTGACATACTATTTCAGCTTTTCCATCTTCTTCTATTATTTCTGCCAATTCCTTTTTGCCAATTTTCTCTAAAGCTTTTTCCATGTTTTCTTTTGAACAATCGCATTCATATTTTGGTTCAACATTATCTTGGATAACTTTTATATTTTTTTCTCCTGTTACTTTCTTCGCTATTTCTTCTAAACTTAAATTATTATCTAACATTTTAGAAATTGCACCCGCTTCAAAAACAGCTTTTTCTATTTTTGAAATTTCTTCCTCTGTCGCATCTGGCATTGCATTTATAATGTATCCTCCACTTTTTCTAACTCCATTTTTATCAACCAGAACTCCTAAAGCAACCGCAGATTGTCTTTGTTCTGATTTTACTAAATAATTTGCAAAATCATCTGCTATTTCTCCTGACGTAAGAGCTGATACTCCAATATATGGATCTTTTAATCCAATATCCTTTATAACTTGCAAATAACCATTAATTCCAACTGCTCCTCCAACATCTAATTTTCCAAATTCGTTTAAAGGTAGATCAATATATGGATTTGCTACATATCCTTTTACTATTCCTTTACTATTCGATGTTGCTAAAATTGTTCCTATAGGTCCTTTTCCATTTATTTGTATTGTTAACTTATCTTCTTTATTTTTCATTTCTGATCCTAACATAACTGCCATTGTAAGAACTCTTCCAAAAGCAGCTGTACAAACAGGGCTTAAATCATGAATTTTTCTTGCCTCTTCTACTAGCTTTGTAGTTTCTGCACACATTATAGATATTTTTCCATCATACGCTAAATATCTTGTTATTTTATCTGCCATCTTTCTCTCCTTTTTTATTTTATACAAATGGTATTATACCATATTTTTAATACTGTTTCAATAGAAAAAAGTTATAGTAAAAACTATAACTTTTTTCTATTATTGATGTATTTCAAACATGTCTTTTCCTTCTCCACAAACTGGACATACCCAATCATCTGGTAAATCTTCAAATGCTGTTCCTGGTTTTATTCCTGCTTTTTCATTTCCAAATTTAGGATTATATATATATTTGCATTCTACACATTCATATCTTTGTGTCTCTGATCTTTCTGCTTTAAAGTTTTTATATCCTAATCCTAATGCAACAATAACCATTAATAGGAATGATAATGCTTTCCATATTCCACTTTCTAACAAAATAACAGCAAATATTCCAAAAGTTGCACTAATTCCATATAAAATTAAAACAGCTTGTTTTTGACTAAAACCTTTTGCTACTATTCTATGGTGTAGATGTCCTTTATCAGCTTTAAATATTGCTTTTATTGACTTACCTTTAATTAATCTTCTAGCTATAGCCCATAATGTATCAAATATAGGTAATCCTAAAACAATTAATGGTAATACAATAACTGCAATTGTATATGTCTTTGCTACACCTAATATTGAAATTATTGATAAAATAAATCCTAAAAAATTAGATCCTGTATCTCCAATAAATGTTCTTGCTGGTGCAAAATTAAATGGTAAAAATCCAACTAGTGCTCCTGCTAAGGCAGCTACTAATATTATAGATATTAATGGTGAACCATTTAATACAAATATAATTAATAAAGATATTGCAGATATTACTGATATTCCAGATGATAATCCATCTAGACCATCTATTAGATTAATTGCATTTGTTATACCTACAATCCAAATTACAGTTAGACATGCTGAAGCAGCTTCACTTATTTCATGACTATTAAAAAATGGTATATCCATATCTACTATTCTTATTCCAAAAGAAACAACTATCATTGCCGCTAAAGTTTGTCCTATTAGTTTTGTAATTGGTTTTATTGTTATAATATCATCTATTATACATGTTATTGATATTACTAAGATACCTAAAAACATTCCTAATAATTTTATACCATATTCTTCACTTCCAAAAAGATCTATAGTATGTTCCATACTCATAACAATTAATAGATATATAACTGAAACTAGAAAACCTACAATAACAGCTGGTCCTCCGAATTTTGGCATTGCTTTTTTATGCATTCTTCTTTCGTCTTTTGGTACATCTACAGCACCTACTTTGTGTGCAATTTTTATAGTATATGGTGTCCCCATAAATGCTACTATAAATGCAAGTAAAAATGCTATTGCTACATCTCCCCACATCGCACTTGCCTCCTATTTCATGTTTTCTTTTTCTATATCTCCTATTAAATTAATTCTTTCTTGATGTCTTCCACCTTCAAATTCTGTTGCAAGCCACATTCTTAATATGCATATTGCATCATTAACACTTACATCGTCAGCACCCATTGCAAGTAAATTACTATCATTGTGAAGTCTTGAGTATTTAGCAGTATATTCATTATGGCATAGTGCACATCTTATACCTTTAAATTTATTTGCAACCACACTCATTCCTATTCCTGATCTACATATTAAGATTCCTTTTTCAGCTTTCTTATTTTGAATTAAATTTGCCACTTCTTTTGCAATTATTGGATAGTCAATACTTTCCTCATTTTCACATCCACAGTCCTTATATTCTATCCCTTTCTCTTCAAGATATTTTTTTATTTCTTCTTTTAATCTATATCCTCCATGATCACTACCTATTGCTATCATTAGTATCCCTCCATTCTTTATACAATATAACACAAATTTACCTATATTACAATAATTATTTAAAATTTACTTGCTTTTTCAAGCAAAATATGGTAGAATATTTTATGTTATAATCTCAAATTTGACAGTTAAACGCTCAAAGTATTGATGCAAAATACTTTG
>CAMFER010000070.1 GCA_945949485.1 uncultured Clostridium sp.
TAAATGGTGTTAGAAGATATATGTATTTAATTATTAATATGTAGATTGTGACAGAAAGGTGAAAAAATATATTTTTTAGAGAAGATGTAGAGATTGCAAGGTGATGGTACATCACATGAATGATAATTCAATGTTTTCTAGTTTAGTAAATTATAAGAACTATAGTTATTATAAAAATCATAAGTATATATACTTTTATACTTTAAGAGATGGACAAACAATAGAAAGTACTTATGAAATAGTAATTGCATTTAAAACAATAGCCTATTCTGATAAAGGTATAACTATTGATAATAGAGCAATTACAGAAGATGAGATTAAGAAGGTATTGGTATACAAAGATAGAATAAGATAAAAACTTTATGACACAGACCATCATTGGTTTGTGTCGTAATTTCTTTTTGCAAATTTTGTCTAAACCAAAGACAAAACCTCAAAAACCTTTAAAATGACGGCTTGTGAGAATCGGTTCTAAGCGTTTTTTATAAATTAGACATATAGTTTGTTTTCTGTAAAATACGGCAAATATAGAGAAATAGGCATTTTGAAGATTTTTGGAAAATTTATATAAAATATAATATGAAATAAAAATTATTAAGTAATAAAATTAAATTTTAAATAGAAAAATTATTTAGATGTAAAATTATAAGGATAAATTATAAAACTGATTTAAAATTGATTTTAGAAATAAATATCTGGGACTAGACTAACATTATTACAAGTAATAAATTATAAAGTAATAATGTTAGTCAAACGATAGCTAATAAATAGCTAGTAAAGCCGTTAAGGCTAGTAGTTACAAGAACTTGTGGGTAGGACCTTGATAAGAGTTCTATTATTTTACTCCTATTCCTTTTTGCACAAAACTTTGATGCCGCGACAGTTTTTTATATAATCATTTGATATAATAAAATTATTTGTATTATACATTAAAAAATAGCATATAATATTATATATAATAATTTTAGAAAATTATTTTGTACTAGTTGACAAATCAAATAATAAGATGCTATAATTATTATATAAATAAATACTGCCTACTAGGAGGCAAAGAGTAAAATACCCTAGACAATCGATTAATCAGCCACCCAGTTGGCAAAGAGAAAATACACTGGTGAATAAATTTGGGAGTCTTTGTACTCCCTTTTTATTATATAAGGAGTAAGATGGAAATTATAGAAGGAAAATTATATTTTATAAAAGATAAATTTATTGAAAAGTATAATCCAAAATATCATTTAATGTAAAATAAAGAAACTGGTACAAAAAGGCCAACTTATTTTTGTTTTAGAGATAAAATTGATAAAAATATATTGTGGTTCGTGCCTATGTCTTCTAAATATGATAAATATTTAAAATTATATAATGATATCAAATCTAAAAAAGGAATAGAGCCAAATAACTTTGTGTTTGCAAGAAATTTAGCTGGAAAAAAAGCCGTTTTTTTAATTCAAAATATGTTTCCTACGTTAGAAAAATACATAGAACAAGAATATAAAAAAGCAGGAATATCAATTAAAGTTCCTAAAGCAGTAAAAGAAGAAATAAATAAAAAAACTAGAGATATTTTTGCACTTACAAATAGAGGAGTTATAGCTACATTTACTAATTTACCTGAATTTATAAATAATATTAAGAATGAATATAAGAAATGAAAGAAAACGAGGCGGTAGATAATGAAAGAATTGTTAAAAGTAATATCTAAAAAATTATTGTTATGGTCTATTGTTTTTAACACAATATATTCTATAGCAGATTATGGTGAAGCTTTTGCGTTATCATATTTTGGTACTAGCCCTTTAACACTAGATAAAATAATAAAACTTACTGTTGCAGTTGTAATTGCCTATTTAATAATGCTAATTACAAGTAAAATAGCATCATATATAGATAATGTTAATGAAGTATAATGTAAAATATGCAGATTTAATTGGATTATATATAGATCCTGATTTTCAAGAAAAAGGAATAGGTAGTAGCTTTAAGAGAATGTTTGAAGAATGGGCAATAAAAAATGGCGCAACTAGATATGTGATTGGAGTATTAAAAGACAATCATAAAGCAAGAACTATATATGAAAAATGGGGTGGTAAATTATCAACTTATGAAGAGGATGTTTATAAATTAGGTGTTGCTTATAAAGAAGTATTTTATACATATGATTTATTTGGTGATATAAAATAAAAAAATGAAAATTTTAATTTTGCATATAGAGTGTATGCAATTATATATAATGAAGATGAAACAAAAATTCTTTTATTTTATGGAGATGACATGGATTTCTATATGTTACCTGGTGGAAAGGTTAAGGAATAAGAAAAAAGCATAGATGCAATTAAATATGAGTGAAAATTCATCATTTCAAGAATTTTATAAAGTTTTTTTAGAAGTAATAAAATTGAAACTTGATTATAAAGTTCCGTATACAAAATTATTTATACATAAGTTACTTGAGACTTCTACAATGCCCAAAGAAGATTCTTTGGAGATTAAACAATATTTTTTGAGATAAAATCCTGATATGCTAGCAGAAATTAAATGTGAATTAATTGAGTAATTGAAATGGAAAAGCCGATTTATAACTAATTTGGCTTTTTTTATTAATTTGAATAAAATTGAGTAGAGTAGGGAAGGATAGCCATTTTTTAATGTTATAGATTTATATTTAATATAATAAAAAAGACTTAGAAAAATTTTGTGCAAAGTTTTACAAAATAAAATTTATTTAATATTTATAATTAAAAGTTTTTTAAATTGAAAAATAAAATTAAAAAATATTGCATTTGAAATTTTCAAATTTTAAAAATTGTAAATTAAAAATTTTAAATTTATATAATTTTTAAAGCGAACATTTGTTAATTGCAAATTTCAATGTTTGGTTTTTAATTTATATTGTATTTTAATTATTATAATTTAAACTTGCAAAAATCAAATTTAAGCCATTTACAAATTATTCATCTAAACATTAAATTTAGATTTATTTGAGTTGTTTATGAAAATTTCAGTTATATATATGCAATTTTTATAATTATCTGCAGATGCTAAAGTAATCTCTAAAAGATTTAAAATAACGGCTTACGAGAATCGATTTTAAGCCATTTTTATACTTAAGCCATATAACTTGTTGCTTAGTATTTTAGCAAAATATTGATAATTCTGGGTTTGAGAGATTTTAGATAAAAAATAACCAAATTTTTTATACTTATATAAATATATAAAAAACTGAAAAAATACCTAAAAAAGCGACGCACGAGAATCGATTTTAAGGCGTTTTTATTTTAAAGGTATATAGTTTGTTGTTGCAAAAATACGGCAAATATAGTGATTTGAAGATTTTAGAGATTTTTGTAAAATTTTAATATAAGAAATAATTTGAATATAAAATTATAAAGGATAAATTATAAAATCAGTTAAGATTCAATTATGAATTGAAATAAGATAAAAAATCTGGGACAAGACTAACATTATTACAATATTAAATATATAAAGTAATAACATTAGTCAAACGATATTTGATAGCAAGCTATAAGAGGGTTGTAGGTAAAGTGGTTGTAAGGCATTAAATGGTATGCCTATATATTTTACTCCTATATCTTATTGCGCAAAACTTTGATAATGGACAGGTTTTTTGTGCCTAATATATAGAGTAATTTTATACATTTCAATTATGATATAGAATGAGTTATAATCTGCTTAAATCAATGATTGGAGTGTGATTTGTATGAAAATAAAAGTTGAAAGTTTTGATGTTCGAATTGTAATAAATGCTTTAAGGGAAATGA
>CAMFER010000071.1 GCA_945949485.1 uncultured Clostridium sp.
CCTCCCCGTGCTTTGTAGTATATACTCTCTTAAGGTATATTATATAACGAAAATGTTTCAAACTCATGGCTTTCATGCCTATGTGTGCCTTTAGAGCGAAGCGAGAAAGGAATGGAATTTATTATGAAAAACTTTAAGTTTAAAATTAAAAATGTAAAATTGGCTTTTGCTATTTTAATAATATTATTATTTATAATTTTCCTATTATATTATCATTTCATAATTTCTAAAGCTATTTCAAGAAATGAATTTGCTAATCAAATGATAGAATTGTCTGATGATAATGAAAATCCAATTTTTAGTGTTCAAAAAATATTGCTATACAGTAGTGCAAGTGCTGTCGATAATTCAAAAGATCAAGCTCTAAAAGATATGAGTATTAATCAATATACTGATATTTCAATATATATTGACAACCTTGCTAGTTCTTCTGACCTAACTGATGAAAACACAGTAAAAGAACTATATATAGATAATATAAATATTACATCAAATTCTGATAAAGGAACTAAATTATTAAATTACAAAAATCCTTTAAACTTTGGCAAATATACTGCTATTGAAAATTATGAAAATGATAGAATAGATTTTAATATAGTAAGAACTAATGAAGAAAATGAAAATTATGATTACTCAAAACCAACTTTCTATACAGATTGTTCAAATCCAATAAGTTTAGGATATCTTAATAAAGATATTTTAACTAATTATGCAGTTTCTGGTGATACAAATTCTATTTCATATAATGGAAAGTTGTTAAAAGAGGCTAATATAAATTTAGATGAATTAAAATACAATTTGAATTTTAAAATACACATAGTTAATAATTTAAATCAAAAATTTGTATATCAAATTTCTATTGATGTTGATTTAAATGATGATAATGGTGGAATTTATAATGGTTATATTTATAAAGGAAAATCTACATCAGGAAACGAATATACTTTTTTCAGAGAATTTAATTAAAACATCCCAATCTACTAACAAGTAGGTTGGGATTATTTTTGTAGGCAACACCCAGAAAATAACCAGCCTCAAATTCTCTATTTTTGCATAGTTTTAGACTTCTATAGTTTAAATTTATTGCAATTTTATTGCAACATAATGTAAGATATATAATAAGTTCTTAAAAGAATTTAAAATTTATTGAATTATTTAAGAAAATATTGTATATCAGAATAGCCTTTCGGCAATAAGCTAGAAAGGAGGTGTTACTCGTACAAATGAAAAAATACATCAAATTAATTGCATTAATCATTATTCTTTTGATTTTAAAAGAATTAGATGATTAGACAGAAAAAGACTAGGATTTGCCCTCCTAGTCTTTTATAATGAAAAAAGACTAACCTTTTTGCCCTGTTAGTCTTTTTCAAGTGTTACATTTTCACAAATGTTATACATCAAATTAACTTGCTTATAAGCTAAATATAGTATACTACATTAATTATTATATGTCAAATATTAATTTTTTAATACAAAAAACACCTGCATTATTTATTATGAATAAAAATGCTTATCAACTTTGAGTTTTCAATATTAAATTAAAAGGTTTATCTTTTAATTATTTTATCTAATTCTATTTCTGTTTTTTCTACAAAAAAAATTGCTAGTGTCAATAGGGATTTGTAATTTGATAATTTGCTTTTTAAATTTTTCTATTGCATCAATATTAACATTATTTGATACTGTTTCTACTTCAATTAGATTGTCTCCATTTTTTATATCTTTTATAGCTATTTCAAAATCGTTTTTCCCAGTAAGAAATAATCGAGTAGAGAATAAATAATTATTTTTTTTATTCCCTCTCACACCACCGTACGTACCGTTCGGTATACGGCGGTTCAATCTGTACATTCAATATGTACTTTTGTATATTGGTCTAGTAGAAATACTAGACCTCTTTTTCTTAATCTCTCTATATTAATCGCGAATTGTATATATGTTGTCTTACATATTTGATAATATCCTTTTCTAGTATTAGCACAAGCAAATGCTATTTCGTGTGATACTTCAAGTTGCCTTAAGGCTTTATATCTTTTAGTTATCTTCTTCCATTGTTTCCATATTATTACTCGTATAATAGTACATTTTTGAATACTAGATATTTTATTTTGTTACATTTTTGTCACACTTAACTTTATTATTTTTATAGCAACAAATGTAGATATTATAGAAATAACATTTGAAACTATTCCAGCTATTGAAAATACAAAAATATTGTATATCAGCCATAAAAAATAACACACAAAAGCAGTTTTTTTAATAGTCAATTCATCGCCATTCCATACTGGTACAATATATATAATTGCTGCCAATAGTGGTAATACTGACCATATACTTTTATAAGTCAATATTCCTGTTACTATATATATTAAAATAAATATAATTAAAAATATATTAGAAGAAAAAAGCTTATTCTTACTTTTTAATATAATAAAATAATCTCTGCAAATTGCTATTATTTTTGTTATACATCCACTATACGCTCCTAATAATAAATAATGTATTAAACTTAATAGGTTTGACAATATCATATTACCTAATATTTTTTCTTTTTCCCTCTATGGTATGCAATTAACGAAAGTACAAAGGCTATAATTCCTATTATTTGAGCTATTATAAAAAAGTTTTATCCATTTAGCCCCCTTTAAATATTTAATGTAACTATTCAGAGGTAGTGAATAAAAAATAGTTAATAAAATGTGGAAAACTAAATTTAAAATTGGTCAAAACACAGGTCTGTAAAGGTTTTGATATATAAATGTCAAAAATCTGTTACAGACTTTTTAATTTTTTTGATAAAATATTTTTATCAAAAAAGATTGGTGGTGAAGAAGGTATGACACAAAAAGAATATCAACAAGCTTGTGAAATAGAAAGATTAAAAAAAGAAAACAGAGAATTAAAAAACAAAAATAAAGATTTAGAAAATGAAAAAAAAAATTAAAAAGCAAATTGAAGATTGCGAACGATTATGCAGAAGACTTGAAAAAAGAAAATAAAATTAAAGATTATGAAGAACTAGAAAGAAAATACAATATTTCAAAAGATGAAATAAGGAGTTTAAATAAAGAAATTTCTAATAAAGACTCTATTATTCAGGCTTTAAAAGCAAGACTAAATAAAAACTATTTAATATTTTATAATAATAAAATTATTTGACATTTTCTAAAAATCTGTGTATAATATAGATAGAAAATGAGAGCCACAGAAAATGTGGTTACTACTATATAAAGTTTTAACAACACATTCCCACTGGTCAAAGCAGAATGTGTTGTTTTTTATTGTTTCTTAGTCCACATTATGTATATAATACACAATAAGGCTATGTTTATAGTTAGGGAAAATCCCAAAGCATATATTAAAAATAATATAAATTCCATAAACAACCACCTCCTTGCTCTCGAATGTATCGAGTATTGAAAGTGGTAGCCACAACATATCTGCTATCTCATTTCCTATGGTCTATACTATACAATATTTTTTATTAAAATACAAGCGAACGAAGTAAAATTTTATAAATTATATCAAATTTTTGAATTAATGTGACAAAAATTTTTTACTTCTTTTTTTGTCACATTTTTGTCACATATAAACTGATTTATTACTTTTTTAATCTCGAAAAGTACTGAAAACACTGTATTTTTATTTTAAAAATTAAGACATATAAAAAACGATAAAATGTTGATATAACAACGTTTTATCGTTTTTTCTCTGGAGGCGACACCCGGATTCGAACCGGGGATCAGAGTTTTGCAGA
>CAMFER010000072.1 GCA_945949485.1 uncultured Clostridium sp.
TATAATCTTTAAATATAGGAGTAATTCTATAAAAATATATAGGATTTAAATCTTTCTGTTTTGTTCAATAAAGTTCGTTAAACTTTATCAGTATTTGATTTTAAAACCAAATAGAACTTTACGCTTCTTAGACCAGTCTGTTGACCGTATCTCTGCGTTGGCTTTAACCAAGCCTTTTTAAAACTAAACTATATTATATATATTAATAGCTGAATTTTTATCTCTTCCTATTTTAAATCCACAATTATTACAAATAAATTCTCTAACACTTAAATCTAATTTTTCTTCTTTATAATATCTATGACCACATCTACTACAAGTTTGAGTAGTTGGTTCATTTTTTATTAAATTTAATTTAGTATTAAATTCTTTAGTTTTATATTTTAAAACTTCTAATAAAGTACATATAGCAATTCTATTAAGTTTTCTTCTACTTCTTTTTAAATTATTAGCTAATTTAAAATTAAAACTTTCAAAATTTATAATATTATAAGTTTTAGATAAGTAATTAGAAATTTTAAATATAAAATCTTTTTTGATATTATAAACTTTTTCATATAATTTATTAATTTTTAATCTTAATAAATTATATCTATTAGATTTATATTTTTTTCTAGATAATTTTCTATTGTAATAATCTATTTGATTTTCTAATTTTAATATTTTCTTTGGAAGATTAAATTCATAAAAATTATTTTTACTGTCATAACAAGTCATAACAGTTTTTATTCCAGCATCTATACCTATTTTATTAATAGGTTTTATTATATTAGTATTATTTTGATTGGTTCTCTCATAAATAATACTAATATAATAATTTTTATTTTTTTCACTAATAGTAAATTCACATATTTTAATATTTTTATCATTTAAAAAATTTAAATTTTCAGCACTTTTAATATTAAATCTACCTAACTTTTTAGTAGTATTAATATTAAAATATCTATTTTTAAAAATTATAGTATTATAATTTTTCATATTCATACTAAAAGTATTTAAACTTCTTTTCTTTGATTTAAATTTAGGTCTATTAGCTTCTTTTTTATAATACTTTTTAAATGCCTCTTCTAAATTTTTAAATGCCATGTTTTTTATCATAGAATTTACTTGATATAAATAAGGTTTATTTTTAATAAAATCTTGATTATGATTCCAAGCTTTATCTAATTTATTTTTAGAATTATATAAATTCCAATTTTCTAAACCCCAATTCCAAGCAAATCTTCTGATTCCAAAACATTTATTAAAATATATTCTTTGTTTTTTAGTTGGATATATTTTAGTTTTAAAAGCTTTAATCATATTATTACCTCCTTAAACATATATATGCTTTTAGGACTAATAATATGCTATTTTATTTGGTTTTATGATAATTTCATATATCATTAAACGTAATATCAAATACTTCTTTAGGCTTTCCCTAGATGCACAGACTATATCTTTACCTACAACTTTACTTGTTTAGGTATCCCCCACTACCTAGACTACTAGGATACTTAGTCGTTGAAGTTTCCTCTATTCGAGGCTTACCTGCTGATTATCGATTTTTATATAAATACTTAGGATTTAACCATATATTTATCTCACAACTTTTTTCTACTTTCGTAACCTTTACCATTTATAACTATTCGTTATTCTGTTTTGGTATGTGAGCTTTACGATTTTCCAGCAATTCAAGGGATTAATTTTTACACACATTTCTGTATGCCATGACTATTTAGTATAATCATAATCTTCTAACTTAATATAACAAACTCCAATATTATAATAATCCTGATTTAAATTAGTATTATTATCTTTATAATAATTTTCTATATTTTTATTTAACAAGTATTCTATATTTCTTTTGTAAAATATAATTGCTTCTTTATATTTTTTATTATTATAAAGTTTATTAGCATATTCATTACTATTATTCAAATAAATTCATCTCCTTAAATAAAAAAGAATAGCTATAAAATATAGCTATTCTATATAAATTATATTTGATTTGCATAAGGTTCTTCGCAGCCTATATCCCATGGAAATCTAAAGTTTGTATCAGGAAATATAATTCTTAATATTTTATCATTATCGTCATCACCATATATAGGTTCAACTTCTACAAAAGCAACTTCACAACTAAATAAAGTTTTTTCTTTTAATATTGTTCCATGTTCAACTTTAAGTCCTTCAAAAGCTATAGCATACTGTTTTGTTCACTATAAGTCGTTGGCGTTTATTATTTTTTTATTTAATAACCTTCCTCTCTCTTATAGCAGTTTATAATAAAATTTATTATAAAGAACTTTACGCTTCTTAGACCGGTCCATTGACCGTATCTCTGCGTTGGCTTTAACCAAGCCTTTTTAAAACTAAACTATATTATATATATTAATAGCTGAATTTTTATCTCTTCCTATTTTAAAATTACATTTATTACAAATAAATTCTCTAGCATTTAAATCTAATTTTTCTTCTTTGTAATATCTATAACCACATCTACTACAAGTTTGAGTAGTTGGCTTATTCTTAGTACTCTATTAAATTAATACCATTGTTCTATTGTACCAAGCTTAGCATCATACTCAAAGTAATGGTCTTCTCCATTATCAACTATTGTTACTTGTACACCTGTTAGTTCCATGTTATCAGACCCTAAGCACTCATTAATTGCACTTGTTTCACCAGAAAGTATTGTATCATAAAAGCTTAGATAAGTTGTATCTTTATTTCCTTCACTATTTGTATAATTGTACACAAAAGTTATATTTTTTATTGCATAAGGACTATTATTAGTAACAGTACCTTCATAGTATACATTACCAATTGAATCTGGTGCTTGTAATTGAGCATTAACAACAAAGTCAGCCATGTTTATGTCATATTCTTGCTGAGCAGATGATTCTTCTGGTGCTTCCTCATTAATTATAGGCTGTGATGCTGATTGAGTAGTGTTTCCACAAGCAATAAAAGATACAGTAGATAAAGCAATTAAAGCACCAATAAATAATTTTTTCATAACAAAACCTCCATGCCTTTTAGAGTGGCTTAACTCATAGTATATACAGAGAGGACAGAAGTCCTCCAGATTATCTAATCTTTAAGTGTTCTTTGATATATACAGATAAGCAATCTCTGCATATCTCAAAAAGAGTAACCATCATACCATCTAAAGCTAATCCAAAGTGGTCATACACTCCTGTAACTGGAATGATTGAGTTAAAGTATACATATTCACTAAAGAATTTCTCAGAGTCCTTTGTTCTGATACAGTTTCTTAGTACAAAAAGTGATTCAGCAGCAGCACTAATCACATCAGCAGGGTTTTTCTCTGTTGGTTCAGCATTGAAAGTATTCTCAGTAGCTACAGCACTACCAATAAGTTGAACAGCATCATTGTTGTAGCCAAACAACTCTGAATCTCTAGTCCTTTCTTCATCTACACAACTTGCAAATAATTTCTTAGCATCAGCTTTAGAGTTATATTTTTTTATTACAACTAGCACAAAAGCATCAGAGCCATACTTCTTCATTGAATTATATAAATGTCTTAGTTCCTTATTAAATTTAATTTAGTATTATACTCTTTAGTTTTATATTTTAAAACTTCTAATAAAATGTATATAGCAATTCTATATAATTTTCTTCTGCTTCTTTTTAAATTATTAGCTAATTTAAAATTAAAACTTTCAAAATTTATAATGTTATAAGTTTTAGATAAGTAATTAGAAATTTTAAATATAAAATCTTTTTTGATAT
>CAMFER010000073.1 GCA_945949485.1 uncultured Clostridium sp.
AGATTTGGTATTATCTATACATAGAGCGAACTTTGAATTGTATTTATCTAAGAAGATAGGAAGGAAAGCATTAGCTTCTTGAACAGATAAGAAAATATTTTCTCTTTCAGCTAAATATTCAGTAAATTGAGTGTAAGTACAGTCAAAATATTTAGAAGTGTATAAAGTTTCAATTTCATTTTTAAATTCATCTGTTAGGGCATGTTTAGGTTTTCTACCTCGATTACCATGGACAAAAAACTCTTTTCCAAATTCTTTGTAACCAGCAATTAATCTATTAATTTGCCTAATACTTTTTAATTTTAGTTTAATTCTAGTACGCTCTTTGTTACCGTTAGTTTCTACTAATTTTTTAATAACTTCATACTTTTGTTTTTCTTTCAATGAGAGTTCCACTTTTCGCATATTGTCCTTCTTAGATTTAAATGATTATTTTAATTATATCATTTAAGAGAACAAATATTTTTTAGTTGGGACATTTTCTCATTTCTTTACTTAAGACATTATCACATTTCTTTCATATTTTATTAAAACTACTTCATAGAACTTTATTTTTCTTAATTTCTATGATATAATATTTACATATTTATTATTTATTATATTTTTATTCTTAAAAATTTCCCAAGAATTTGATTTAAAATTTAATATATAATTTAATTTATAATTAGAAGGAGGAATTTCTATGCCAAATTTAAATTCAATGAGTCTATTAGAATTGAAGGAATTAGCAAAAGAAAATAATATAAAAAACATCTCAAAATTAAAAAAAGATGAATTAATTACGATTTTGTCTCAACTACTAAAAAATGAGATAAATATTACTGAAAATGATGAAAATGAATATTTTGTATCCGACGAGAAAAAATCAGAAAAACAATACGATGAAAATGGTAATCCAATTGTTGATTATAAATTGACAAATGAAGGCGATGAGATTGTTGAAGGTATATTAGATATATTACCAGACGGATATGGTTTTTTAAGAGGAGAAAATTATTTATCAAGTGATAAAGATGTATATATATCAATGGTTCAAATAAGAAGATTTAAACTTGATAATGGTGATATTATTAAAGGGATTTCAAGATATAGAGAAGGTGAAAAATTTCCATCTTTAATATTTGTAGGAGAGGTAAATGGAGAACATCCTGAAAAAGCAATGAAAAGAAAAAGATTTGATGAACTTATACCTATATATCCAAACGAAAAACTTAAACTAGAAACTAAACCTAATGATTATACAACAAGAATTATAGATTTAATCTCACCTATTGGAAAAGGACAAAGAGGAATGATTGTGGCTCCACCTAAAGTAGGGAAAACTACTTTACTAAAAAAAGTTGCAAATAGTATATCTCTAAATAATCCTGAAGTAGAATTAATTGTTCTTCTTATAGATGAACGTCCTGAAGAAGTTACAGATATGAAACGTTCTATAAAAGGACAGGTAATTCATTCTACCTTCGATGAACTACCTGAACATCATGTAAAAGTAGCTGAAATGGTACTAGAAAGAGCTAAAAGACTTGTGGAACAAGAAAAAGACGTAGTAATATTATTAGATAGCATTACTAGACTAACTAGAGCATATAACCTTGTTATTCCATCTTCAGGTAGAACTCTTTCAGGGGGTATAGATCCTGCGGCACTACATAAACCAAAAAAATTCTTTGGAGCAGCAAGAAATATAGAAAATGGGGGAAGCCTTACAATATTAGCAACCGCATTAATTGATACTGGAAGTAGAATGGATGATGTAATATTCGAAGAATTTAAAGGAACAGGTAATATGGAAGTTCATCTTGACAGAAAATTATCAGAAAGAAGAATATTCCCAGCTATAGATATTAATAAATCTGGAACAAGAAGAGAAGACTTATTACTTACACCAAAAGAAAAAGATACGGTATTTGCATTAAGAAAAGCAATGAATAGTATGCCTGTTGCAGATGTCACAGAGCAAGTAATTAGTCAAATGACTTTAACAAAAAGCAATGAAGAATTTATAGAAAAAATAGATGCTTTTTTAAGAAGATTTAAATAAATAATTGTAAATTTATAAACAATATGATAAAATCCTAGTAAAGCTCATCATGGGCATGTAGGATTTTTCCATACTTAGATTAAAGGAGGAGATAAAATATGCTAAAAGAAGAATTTGAAAAAATTTATGAAGATGTTTTTAATCTTGATGGAACTATCAAAATGTGTGGACGGGAAGCTTGCAAAAAATTAATAAAAGCTTGTAATCATTTAGATCCTGACACATACTTTGGAAATCCTAAAACAGGAATATTAATGATTGAAAATATTCAAAATCTTCGAGATAATTTACTTAATAATAATTTTATAAAGTAAATTATATTGATATATAAGGAGTAGTAAAATACTTCTTATATTTTTTTATTTATATCAAGAATATGGGGGGGAGTGGTATAAAAGTAAAACGTTTTAATTTTTTATCTAATATTTTAAAATTTAAATTAAAGTACATATTTGATAAAATAGGAAAGTAAATTCTAAAGTATGAGAATTACAAATATATAAAATGTTAAATAGTAAAATAAAATATAAATATAAATATAAATATAAATAAAACTTTAAGTACAAATAGAAAATATCCAAAAATAAGTTATATAAAACATGATATAATTTATTTCAAAAAATTGCTAAGGGAATAGGAAGAAAAGAGAATAATATAAAATACAATATTGCACAAAATCAAAGTTTTGCGCAATAAGAGATAGGAGCAAAATAATAGAACCCCTTATCAAGGTCCCTCCCTCAAGTTATTGCAGCTACTATCCTTTAAGGCTTATATAGCTATTTATTAGCTATCGTTTGACTAACATTATTACTTTATTATTAACTATTGTAATAATGTTAGTCCAGTCCCAGATATTTGTTTCTAAAATCAATTTTAAATCAGTTTTATAATTTATCTTTATAATTTTATATCTAAAATTATTTTTCAATTTAAATTTAATTTTAATTTTATTACTTAATAATTTTTTATTTCATATTATATTTTATATAAAATTTTTCAAAAATCCCTAAAATGCCTATTTCTCTATATTTGCCGTATTTTACCGACAACAAACTATATGCCTTAAAAATAAAAACGGCTTAAAAACGATTCTCGTGCGTCGCTTTTTTGAGCTATTTTTGATATTTTTGGTATATCTATATAAATGTACAATTTTACTACTAAAAATCTCTAAACACTAGAATTGCCAGTATTTTGCTAAAATATTAGACAACAAACTATATGGTTTAAATATAAAAATAGCTTAAAATCGATTCTCATAAGCCATTATTTTAGGCTTTTTAAAGATATTTTAGTATCTCCAGACATTTATAAAATTTCATATAATTGTAGTTACAGAATTATAAATATCTCAAATAAATCCAAATTTTATATTTAGATGGATAATTTGATTAGTTAATAATGTAATTAGCTTAAAATTGATTTTCATAACTCTAAATTACAATTAATGATAATCTATAATAAGTTATAAATTTTAAAATTAAATATAAAAAATTTTGCATTTAACAAATGTTCGATT
>CAMFER010000074.1 GCA_945949485.1 uncultured Clostridium sp.
TTTTATAATTAATTATATTATTTATTTTTTTAATTGCCTTATTTTTGATTTTAACTCTTTGTTTTTTTATTATTTTTCTTTTTTTATCTATTTTATTCTAATTTATTCTAATTTATTCTAATTTTTTCATTTTTATTTTTTTTGTTTTTAGGATTCTTTATCCACAATACATTAATTATATGTGGATAACAATTATTAAAATAAGGAAAAAGGAAGATTCCTTTTTCCTATTTTACTCTTCTTTTAATCTAATTGGTAAAATCATATATGTATAATCGTTATTCTCTGTGGATTTTACTAAACATGGTGATATACTTGTTCCAAATTCAATATAAACTTCTTCATCATCAATTGCTTTTAAGCTATCTAAAAAATATTTTGGATTAAATCCTGCTTCCAAATTCTTTCCTTCTGTTGAAACAAATAGCTCTTCTTTTGCATCTCCACTTTGATTTGTACATGAAATTACTATTTTTCCTATATCTACATTTATTTTTACTGGATATTTCTTCTCTTTCTCTATAGAAGATGAAGAAATTAAACTTATTCTTTCAAAACAATTTTGTATACTACTTTTATTTACTCTTATTCTAGTTTCCCAATTACTTGGAATTACGTTTTTATAATTTAAAAATTCTCCGTCTAATATTCTAGTAACTATTTTACAATTATCCATTTCAAATAAAGCTTGATTTTTTGAAACTCCTATTTTAACTGGTTCAAATGAATCTGTTAATATTTTATTTACTTCATTTAATGTTTTTCCTGGTATAACAGCACTAAAATTGTTACTTTGCTTATTTAAATATATATTTCTTAAAGCTAATCTAAATCCATCTACTGCAACTAATGTTAATTTATTATTATCTATTTCAAATAAACATCCTGTAAATATTGGTCTGCTTTCTTCATTACTTACTGCAAAAATTGTTTTTCTAATCATATTTTTTAATACATTTTGATCTAATTCTATAGAATTTTCAACTTCTATTTTTGGTAGTTCTGGAAATTCTTCTGGATTCATTGTTGCTAATTTATATAGTGCTCCTTCACATTCTATTTCTAATAAATTCTTTTCATTTAATAATATATTAATTTCAGTATCAGGTAGTTTTCTTATAATTTCACTAAACATTATAGCATTTACTACTGTGCTTCCTTGTTCTTTTACTTCACATTCCATTACATATTCTATACCTATTTCTAGATCATATGTAGTTAATTTAATTTCTTTATCATTTGTTTGTATCAATATTCCTTCTAGTATAGGCATTGTAGTTTTAGAAGCTACACCTTTTACTACGGAATTAATAGCTTTTAGGATTTTATCCTTATAACAAACTATTTTCATTTTTATTCCTCCTTATATATTATAATTATAAATAAATATTATTAGTAGTAATAGTAATAGGTCCTGTGGAAAGTGTGGAAAACTATGTTGATATCTTGTAGCCCTAGCAAAATTACTGTTTATAATTTTGTGGAGAACTCTGTTTTTAATCCACAGTTTAAAATTGAATTTGTGAATAACTTAGATATACACATGTTTTAAACAGGTTATTAACAGTTGGGGTGTGGATATCTAATGTAGCTGTTCCGTAAGAAGAGAACGAATTGTCTCTTCCCAAACAATTATTTTTCAAACACAAATTTTTACAAATTTCTTGTTTTTATTTATTTCTTAACTTTTATTTATTGTTTTCCATTTATGATTATGTTTTTCACACTATCCACAATTAACTTGGTATTATTTTTTTCTTTAACTTCTTTTTCAATTTTTCTACAAGCATGCATAACTGTCGAGTGATCACGTCCTCCAAAGTCAATTCCTATCTGTGGATAAGACATATTAGCAATTTCTCTACATAAGTACATTGCAATTTGTCTTGGAAAAGCAATATCATTTGATCTCTTATTTCCAGATAAATCATCTTTATTTATGCTAAAATATTTTGCTACAGTTTCTTTAATAAAGTCACAAGATATTACTTTTTCACTCTCATATTTAAAGTCATTTATTATATTTTCAGCTAATTCAATAGTTATTGGGCTGTGAGTTAAAGAAGCTCTTGCTACTATTTTATTAAATACTCCCTCTAATTCTCTAATATTTGAATCTATTTTATTTGCAATATTTGATAATATATAGTCATCTATAATCACGTTTTCATCTTGTGCTTTTTTTCTTAAAATTGCTAAACGAGTTTCATAATCAGGACAAGAAATATCAGCTAATAGTCCCCATTCAAATCTTGATTTTAATCTATCTTCTAGAAAAGCTATATCTTTTGGTGGTTTATCACTTGAAATAATTATTTGTTTTCCTTCTTCATATAAAGAATTAAAAGTATGGAAAAATTCTTCTTGAACTCTTTCTTTTCCAGCTATAAACTGAATATCATCTATTAATAAAACGTCAATATTTCTATATTTGTTTCTAAAAAATTCATTTTTGTTGTCTTTTATTGCATTAATAAGTTGATTTGTAAATTTTTCAGAAGTTACGTATAAAACATTTGCATTGTTGTTATTTTCTAAGATTCTATTCCCTATTGCATGCATTAAGTGTGTTTTTCCTAATCCAACACCTCCATATAGAAAAAGAGGATTATATGATTTTGCAGGTTCATTTCCTACTGCTAATGCTGCTGCGTGAGCGAATCTATTATTGTTTCCTACTACAAAAGTTTCAAAGGTATATTTTGGATTTAATGTGGATTTATTTGATTCTATTTCTGAAGAAGAAACGTTTTTGTTATCACTTATTACTGATTTTTCTTCATCTAATGAATTTTCTTTAGAAAGATCTATTACTGAAAAAGTCCAATCTTTATTTGTAATATATTTTAAAGTATTAAAAATTAAGTTTTTGTATTTATTTTCAATAAAATCTTTTTGAAATTCAGAAATAGTAGTAAAAACGATATGGTTTCCATCAATACTTCTTATACCTAGTGGCATAATCCAAGTATCATATGATATTTTTGTTACTTCTGGTTCTAATAATTCTTTTATTTTTACTATTAGCTCATCTTTTTCAATTGACATTTTTATCGTCCTTCCCCTTTTAAAATTATCCACAAAGTTATCCACAACTGTTGATAAGTTTGTAATATTTTTGTAAAATAAACCAAGAATAACACGAACAAAAATTCAAGTATTTGCAAGAGATATCTTACGTTTTTTTACACTTTCATATAATAACAAATTTGTATATAATAAGTCAATATAATTGTGGAAAATTTTTTTTACTTGTGGATAATAATATCAAAAACTGTGGAAAAGTCAAATAATTTTACAAAAATATTACAAAAAATTCTAAAATTTTCATCTATATAATTAAATGATTTTGAAAAATTTAAAACTTATAAAAGACTGTTTCCGAAAGCTTTTTCGTCAAGTGAAAAGTTAAATGCAAGTTTGTAAAAGTAAATGCAAATTACCGA
>CAMFER010000075.1 GCA_945949485.1 uncultured Clostridium sp.
TTCTCTTACATTTGGATTTTACTTTTTCTTTTGGATGTTACTTTTACAACTCACCTTTTTGTATTTACACAAATTGTTACAAAATAATATTTGCACTTTTATTGCATTTTAAACTCAAATATATTAATATATATTTAATATTTTAATAGGAGAGAAATTTATGAATACATATTATGAGAATTTAAATCCTAGTATAAAAAGTATTTTGAAATAAACACTGTATAGATTTTCTAAATGAAAATTATCTGTTGCAAGAATCAACAGAAGATTTTACTACTACAATGATAAGGAATTCAAAAGAAATAAGTAATTTATTAGACAAAGATAATTAAGATAAATTATAAAATTAATAAAACAGAAAAAATAATATTGAAAAAACAAACATATAAAGCCAATGCATGAATTTGCTTTGGCTTTTATTTTTCTTTAAATTTGCTTTATTGCAGAAACATAACTTAAAATAAAATAACAACTTACAAACTTTAATTAGTTCGTAAGTTGTTTTCTAATGGAGCAGGTAGTGGGAATCGAACCCACGTCATCAGCTTGGAAGGCTGAGGTTCTACCATTGAACTACACCTGCGTGTTTCCTCCTGACAATTATAGATTATAAAGGTTTTTTCTTTTTTTGTCAATATGTTTTTTAACTTTTTTTATTTTTTTACTTTTTTATTTTTTTATTTTTATACTTTACTTTTTACATTATTAGTTAATCACTATTAAAAGCAGAAAAAGAGGAACATTCCTCTTTTCTACTCTGTTCTTAAAGCTTCTACCGGATCTTTTTTGCTAGCCATTTTAGCTGGAATTAATCCTGCAATTATTGTTAATATCATACTAATCAAAACTAAAACTATTCCTGCTACTGGTGGCAAAGAGACATTTACCACAACTCCTGTCAATACATATATTAAACTATTTATAGGAATTGTTAATAATACTGTTACTCCTATTCCTAATATTCCTGAAATTAACCCAACTATAAAAGTTTCAGCATTAAATACTCTAGAAATATCTTTTTTAGATGCTCCAATAGCTCTCAAGATTCCTATTTCCTTTGTTCTTTCCAATACAGATATATATGTTATTATTCCTATCATTATTGATGATACAACTAATGATATAGCAACAAATGCAATTAATACATAACTTATTGTAGATATTATGTTGCTAACAGAATTCATCATCACACCAACTATATCTGTATAATTTATTACATTTTCTTCTTTTCCTTCTTCTCTTTGTTTTTGATTATATTCTTCAATAGCTTTTGTTATATTATCTTTTGCATCAAAATTTTTAGGGTAAATACTTATTGAATTTGGATTATTTAAATCAATAGCGCCTAAAGTTTCTAGATTCTTTTCATAACTCGAATTTTTATTTTCTGAATATGTTTCCATAACTTTAGCTAAATCTTCTTGACTCAAACTTGCTAATTTCATTTTTTGTTCCGCACTTAAATTTTCATATTTAAATTCTTCTTCATCTTCATTAGGAAATTTTAATCCGTTAAATACATTTATTTCTGGATTTTCTCTTTGCTCTTTAACTATTTCTGATTCATTTGATTTATTAATTACATATTCCTTTAGCTTTTTAGTATATCCAATTCCTCCACTCATTCCATCAGCTACACTTTGTTCATTTTGTTTTATTATTCCTACTACTTTTATATTTTCAGCATTTTGTATTTTTTCTTTCATATATTCTTCATCATCACTTTTATCTATCCAAAGTCCATTTTCTTTTTTATAATAATCAGAATTTAAGATTAATTTAAATGATAAATTAAGCAATTCTTCATATGTGTATGAAGTTTGTTCGCTTTCTTCTACCGTTTCTCCTTTTTGTGCACTTTTCCATTTATCTTCTAATTCTTTTTGGTCTTTTAAACCTAGTGTATAAAGTGTATAATCACTGATTTGATTATTTTCATCAACTATTAATACCACTTCATTATATTCTTCTGGCCAAGCCCCTGCTAATAAATCATATTGCGAATGTAGTAAATCTTCATTATCTAGCATTTCTTCCCATACATCAGCATTTGACATACTCATACTTGAGCTAAACATTGAACTCATACTAGAATTTTCTCTTGCTTCTAACATGTCTCCCATTCCTATAGCATTCATTGTTGTGCTAGGATTTACTCTTATAATTCCATCTTCTGTATTTTCTTTATATAAATTTATTTTTAAATTGTAGTTGTATTTTATAGCATTTGCATTATCAGATATTCCATTGTTTCCTTCTTCAATATATTTTTTTAACTCTGCTAAATTATTATTTTGAACTTTATTAGAAATAGTTGAAATCATATCATCCATAATGTCAGTCGAATACACTTTTCCATCTTCTTTTTCTTCTGTTTCTTCCTCTTTTTCTCCCATCATTTTTTCTATCATACTAGACAAATCTATACTAGATTCTTCTATGGTTATTGGATAAGATGATAAAGTATCCTCTTCTACTTTGTCTATATACTTTTGAACTCCATTAGATATAGAAAATATTAGGGCTATCCCAATTATTCCTATACTACCAGCAAAAGATGTAAGTATTGTTCTACCTTTTTTTGTCATTAAATTGTTTAAACTTAAGTGTAATGCAGTAAAAAATTTCATTGAAGTTCTTTTGATATTTCTTTTCTCTTCTTTTTCATCTTCAGATGTATAAGGTTTTGAATCAGATGTTATTTCTCCGTCTAATATTTTCACAATTCTTGTTGAATATTTTTCAGCTAAATCTGGATTGTGTGTTACCATTATTATCAATTTATCTTTTGATATTTCTTTTAATATCTCCATTACTTGCACACTTGTTTTAGTATCTAATGCCCCTGTTGGTTCATCTGCTAATATTATATCTGGATTATTGACTAAAGCTCTTGCTATAGCAACTCTTTGAATTTGTCCTCCGGATAATTGATTTGGCCTTTTATTTATTTGTTCTTTAAGTCCTACATCTTCTAATGCTTTTATGGCTCTATTTCTTCTCTCTTTTTTACTAACTCCAGAAAGAGTAAGTGCAAGTTCAACATTTGCAAGTACTGTCTGATGTGGAATTAGATTATAACTTTGAAAAACAAATCCAATTGAATAGTTTCTATATGCATCCCAATCTTTATCTTTAAAGTTTTTAGTTGATTTCCCGATTTATTATCAAATCACCTGATGTATATCTATCTAATCCACCAATAATATTCAACAATGTTGTTTTTCCACAACCGCTTTGTCCTAATATTGATACAAATTCATTTTTTCTAAATTCTATACTTATGTCCTTCAAAGCTTGAACTGTACTATCACCTGACACATAGTCTTTTTTTATTTTTTCTAATCTTAACATTTTATCCTTGTATGATATATTTAATAACTTAAATAACCATACACTCCTTTCTTTAAATTT
>CAMFER010000076.1 GCA_945949485.1 uncultured Clostridium sp.
ACAAATTACTATTTGTTATCCTATCATCATTCAATCATATTTAACTGTTCCCATTCTTCCATTTTTTCTTCAATTATATCTTCTAATCTTGATATTTCATCTTGAAGCTCTTTTAATTTTACATAGTCAGTACAAATTTCTTCACTTTGCATTTTATCTTTTAATAACTTTATCTCATTTTCTTTTTGCTGAATTTCTAATTCTAGTTTACTAATCTTATTTTTTCTTCTCGTCTCTTCTTTCTTTTTAAAATAGTCATTATTGGTATTTTTCTTTTTGCTACTCGACATCTTTTCTTCTAGTACATTTTCTTCGTTTTGTTCCTCTCTTTTTCTTCTATATTCTTCATAATTTCCCTCAAAGTATACGATTCCTTCTGGTTCAAAGGCTAATATAGAATCTGCTATTTTATTTACAAAATATCTATCATGAGAAACAAAAATTAGGCTTCCTTTATATTCCTTTAATATATTTTCTAAACTTACTTTTCCTAGAATATCCATATGATTTGTAGGCTCATCTAACAATAATAAATTTGCCTGTTTCTTAAATATTTTGCAAAGTTGTAGTCTTACTTTTTCTCCTCCAGATAAAACTTTGATTTCTTTGAAGACATCATCACCTGAAAATAGAAATGCGCCTAACGCTTGTCTTATTTGAGTTGTTGTTAATTGTTGAAATTCATTATAAAAATCGTCTAATATGGTGCTATTTACATCTTGAAATTCTAATTGTTGATCAAAATATTCTTTTTCAACATGATAGCCATATTCATAATCCCCACCTAATTTTGGTATAAAGCCCATTAGCGTTTTTAATAAAGTAGATTTTCCCTTTCCATTTTCTCCAATAATAGCAAGTTTCTGACCTTTATATAAGTTAAAAGATACTTCTGCAAGTAGCTCTTTTCCATATCCAATTTGTAAGTTTTTCGCAGATACTACTAAATTTCCACTCTCTGTTTTTACATCAAAATTTGTATGAAAAGTCTTCAAATCATATTGATTTGGTTCTTCTATTATTGTCATTTGCTCTATCTTTTTTAACTTTGATAATGCCATTTTCGCTTTTGTAGGTTTATATCTAAATCGATCTGCTATTGCTTTCAACCTCTTTATTTCTTTTTGCTGATATTCATAATCTTTTAGTTGTTTTTCATAACGTTCCTTTTTTTGCTTTTTAAATGCAGAATAATTCCCTTTATATTCTGTGATAGAAGCATATTCTATTTCATAAACCTTATTTACAATTTTATCTAAAAACATTCTATCATGTGATACAATAACAACTGCTTTAGGATAATTCTTTAAGTAACTTTCTAACCATTCGATAGTATCAATATCTAAATGGTTTGTTGGTTCATCTAATAATAAAATATCTGGCTTACTTAATAATAATTTTAAGAAAGCTATTTTTGTTTTTTGCCCTCCTGAAAATTCACTAATCTTTTTATTCTTGTCTTGTTCTGTAAAGCCGAACTTCTTTATTGCTATTTCATATTCTTTTTTATAGATATAGCCACCTATTATTTCGTATTCTTCTAAACTCTTACTGTATTCTTTGATTTTCTTGTCATCACTTTGATTTTGAAGTTGTTCTTGTAGTGTGTTTATCTTCTTTTCAAGCTTTAGTATTGGTTCATATGACTTTAGTATTTCTTCTAAAAATATATTCTCTGAATTTTCAAATTCTATTTGTTTTAAATAGCCAATCCTAGGGTTTCCTTGTTTATATATCCCAAACTTTTCTTCTCCAATTCCCTCTTCCAGCATTTCATTATTTACAATAGATTTTAATAATGTCGTTTTTCCGCTCCCATTATTTCCTACAATTGCGATTTTATCGTTTTCTTGTATATCAAAATTTATTTCTTCCAGTATTGTGTCTGCACCATAGGATATTGCTCCATTTACTATTCTATAATTCATTTTTCCCTCTCTATCATTCAGTTTTATCTTTCAGTATCTTCTTCAAATTCTTTTACTCTTGTGTTTACACCATCAATAACTTTATATTCTCTTTTGGAATTTTTATAAATTTTTTTCTGTATTTCATCTTCTAAATTAATTCCTAGAATTTCAGATAATCCTAATAAATATATAGCGACATCAGCTAGTTCTTCACCTAAATCATCTTTCTTTTTTCTCCAAGCTTCATATGCTTCAGTAACTTCTCCATATGTTAAGCAGAATTCTTTATTTACATCTGTTATATTAAATCCTTTATCTACTTTATTTTGATATATTTCTTTTTGTAATTTCTTTAAATCTACCATTTTACTACCTCCATTTTAGATATTCTCAATAATTCCGTCTTTTTTCATCTTATCTATTATTTTAGCATAAACTCTATTTCTTGCCCAGGTCTCTGATGTTATTTCTAAAACCTTTTTTTATTCTTTCAAATGGGCTTTCATTTAACTTCATTTTGTGTAGCGTCTGTATCTCTCCTTATTTATAGATTTTGTTTCCATTTTTCTGTTACTTCCAAGAATACAATTTTTAAATATCTTGTTTGCTGTCATTTGTAATATCTCCATTCCCACTTACAGGAATTGTATCTCCTAAATATGTAGGCTCTGGCTTAAATATACATTTTATAAAATCTTTATCTCGTGCTAATATTTCTCTTATTTCTATATATATTTCTCCTACATATTGTCTTGGATCTGCTCCTACTCCATAGGCTTCCAATCCTAATTGGTTTGCAATATATAATGCCCTATATAAATGGTATTTTTGAGTTACTATTACTATTTTCTTTGCTTGAAAAATATCTTTTGCTCTATATATACTTTCATAAGTAGAAAATCCTGCGTGATCCATAAAAATATTCTCTGATGGTATGCCTTTTTCAATTGCATAATTTTTCATTATACTTACTTCATCATATTCTTTTCTTCCGTGGTCACCACTCATTATTATCTTGTCTGACGCACCATTTTGATATAATTTTATCCCTTCTAATAATCTATCTTCTAACATAGGGCTAGGTTTATCTCCCCATATTCCAGCTCCTAGAATGATTATACAATCTACATCAGATAATTCTGTATAATCATTTTCTTTGATAATTTGTTTATTTGTGGATATTCTTACATATAAATTTATTCCTAAAACAATTAGTGCTATTATAATAATAACTATTATTCCATACTTTAATAGTTTCTTCATTTAATCTTCTCCATAAATTACTATTT
>CAMFER010000077.1 GCA_945949485.1 uncultured Clostridium sp.
AGCATTATCAATGCTTATATCAATTTTGTTATTATACAAGTGTCAAATTCCCGAAGGTGTTGTTTCAAGAAAAAAACAAATACTTCCAAACATTGATAAAAATATATAGAATAGAAAAGAAAGGAAAATATTCCTTTCTTTTTTAGAAAAAAGAAAATAAGTATTGAATAATTTAGTAATTAAATTTATAATAATTAAGTACAATTAAGTATAAGGCAAATAAGGAGTGATTAAATGGCAAAAGAAGAAACAATAAAATCGAAAACTATAAAAAAAGAAACATTTATGCAAGGTGTAATAACTTTAATATTTTCACAAATATTAATAAAACTATTAGGTTTAGTATATTCACTATATTTAACAAATAGGGAAGGTTTTGGAGATAAAGGAAATGGAATAGTGGCAGCAGGCTATCAAATATATGCAATGCTTTTAACTGTTTCATCAACAGGAGTACCAAATGCAATATCAAAATTAATATCTGAGAGAATTGCAATTGGAGACCATAAAGGAGCACATAGAATATTTAAAATAGCTTTTGCTACATTTACAGTAATAGGTCTAGTTGGAACATTGCTATTATTCTTTGGAGCACATATGATTGCGAATTATTGGCTTCAAATCCCAGATGCAGAAATGACATTAGTAGCTTTATCACCAGCAATATTTTTTGTTGCAATATCATCTGTAATGAGAGGGTATTTTAATGCAAGACAAAATATAAAGGCAACAGCAAGATCACAAACAATTGAACAAATCTTTAAAACAGCATTAACAATAATTTTCGTTGAAATAGTTGCAATTTTATCTAATGTATCAACAGAATGGATGGCAGGAGGAGCAACTTTAGCAACTACAGTTGCTACAATGAGTGGTTTTGCATATTTGTATTTGTTCTATCAAACAAGAAAAGAAGAAATTGCAACAGAAGTTAAATCTACAGTTAATTATAAATATGAAAGAATTCGTACTATAATAAAGAAAATACTTATGGTATCAATTCCAATTGCGCTTACTGCAATAATGTCTTCATTAAATAAAAATATAGATTCATTTACAGTAGTAAGAAGCTTAAAGAAATTTATGCCAGAAGATATGGCAATTAGTCAATATGGGATATTAGGTGGCAAAGTAGATACTTTAACAAGTTTACCTTTATCAATAAATGTAGCTTTTGCTACAGCTTTAGTGCCAGCTATATCTGCTGCTAAGGCAAAAAAAGATTACAAAACAATAAAGAACAAGACTTCATTTTCATTGCTAACATCAATGTTAATAGGACTACCATGTACTATAGGTATGTTTTTATTTGCTAGTCAAATATTAGGAGTGTTATTCCCAAATGCAAGTGCTGGAGCAACAGTATTGCAAATAAGCTCACTTACAATAATATTTACAATATTAGATCAAACAATTGGAGGAGCTTTGCAAGGATATGGTAAATTAATGATTCCTGCATTAGCAATGGGAGCCGGAGTAATAGTCAAGTTTATATTGAATCTTATATTGGTTCCAATTCCAGAGATAGGAGTTAACGGAGCAGCATGGGCGTCAGTAGCTTGTCATGTAGTAGCATTTACAATATCAATAATTTCACTTATGAGAACTTTTAAATTAAAATTAAACTTTAATAAATTCGTAATTAAACCAATTATTGCAACAGCTATAATGGGTGTATGTTCATATTTTATATATAATCAAATTACTGGTATAATTAGTAATAATTTGGCTACAATAATAGCGATATTTGCTGCCGTAGTAATATATACATTAGCAGTTTTGGCATTAAAGATTTTTTCAAGAGAAGAAATAGAAATGATGCCAGGAGGTAATAAAATAGGAATAGTTTTAGAAAAACTAAAAATATATTAACAATTTTAGAAAAAAATAAGAAAAAAAGAAGGATTTTTTATATTTTTGGCGAATATTGAAAATAGTAGTACATTTGTTGTGATTTGTTCAAACAACAAAGTACATAAACATTATATCTTATAGGAGGTAATTTAAATGAACAAAGCTGAATTAATCGCAGCAATGGCTGCAAAAACAGGTGAAACAAAGAAAGCTGCTGAAGCATCAGTAAACGCTTTCGTAGAAGTGGTAACAGACGCATTAAAAAAAGGAGAAAAAGTTCAATTAGTTGGATTTGGATCTTTTGAAGTAAGAAAAAGAGCAGCTAGAAAAGGAAGAAACCCACAAACTAAAGAAGAAATAAAAATACCTGCATCAAAAGCTCCAGTTTTTAAAGCTGGTAAAGCATTAAAAGATTTAGTAAACAAAAAATAAGAGTTTTGTATAAATATATAAATATATGAATTCATAGAAAGAAGCTAGAAATAGCTTCTTTTTTTAAAACTACAATTGACAGAAATTAAATGCAAGTGTATAATAATTAGTACATAAATAATATAGCAGGAGGAATAGATTATGGCATTAACGACTAAAGAAAATTATGATAATGAGTTTATAGAATCATTTTTAGAAAAACTTGAAGCAAATTTCAAATATTGGTCAGAACAATGGGAGGCAATAAAAAATGTAAAAATAACTGGATTGTGGTGTCCCATTAGTGATGAGCAATTTGAAATACTTAAGCAAAAAGAAGTACGCGAAGAATTAAATAGAAGAAGCAAAAATTTTATAATTGATGATATTGCTTTCTTAGAAGGTTTTGAAAAAATTGCAGATGGTTCTATTCATGTAAGCTTAAAAGATGCCGAATCATATTATGGAAAACGATAGGATAATTTCTATCGTTTTTTATTTTGAATAGAGAAAATGAAACAAAACGTCTATAACGCTACGGATAAGCGAAATATCGAAAAAACAAGAACTTTACATAAAATTAAAGAAATTTCAAAAAAAGCTTTACTTTGTTACAAAAATGTAATATAATGTTATCGGAAAAAATTCCCTGTTTTTGGAATTATTAGAAAAAGCCTATTGATAATCATTCTAA